>CAZKWG010001033.1:0-2219 GCA_964556105.1 uncultured Enterobacterales bacterium
AAAAGCCGCGTGCGCCATACGTAAAGCTGAAGCTCTGCTTCTCGCGCTGCGTCAGCTCGGCGCTGACGGCCCGCTGGGCATCCTGGGCGGCCCGCAGCTCGCGCGTCCGCTCCTCCAGCGTCTTGGTCAGCGTGGCCGACTCGCTCTCGCTCCGGCTCAGCTTCTCCAGCAGCAGCCGCCGCGCGCTCTCGAACTCGGCCTGCTGGGCTGCCAGGATGTGCGCGGGACCTTCGGGCTGCCCGACGGCGCCATCGCGCAGGTCGCGCTGGTCTCGGGCGGCGAGGCCACCGTCTACGTGGATCTGCGCCGCGACGCCGCCGGACCGAGGGTGCGCGCCGCCGTCGGGCGCCACGAGATCGCCCAGACCTTCGCCGCGAGCGCGCTCGGCCCCGAGGAGAGCACCTACCACACCGGGCCCGGCGAGGGCTTCCACCTGCGCCGCAGCGGAGAGCGGCTGGAGCTGCTGCGACCGCGTGGGGACGAGGCGCACTGGATGCCGGTCCTGAAGGGCGTCGAGCGCCTGCGCGAGGTGCGCTGGATCAACACCGCGCGCCTCTCCAGAGAGGACATGCGGACCCTGGACACGCGGCTGAAGGAGGTCATCCCGCTGGACGTGGCGGTAGGGGACGCGGTCGTGGACGGCGATCTCGACGAGTGGGTCGGCGCCGCCGCCAGCCCGGTGGAGCGCCCCAGTCAGGTGCTCGCCGGGATGCCCGACTGGTCCGGCCCGCGCGACGCCTCCTTCGGCGTGGCCGGGCGCGCGAGCTCGGCCGGCCTCGTGCTGGCGCTGCGGGTCCGCGACGACGCCCACGTCCTCGGCCAGGATCGCCTCGAGCTGCTCAGCGCGGGCGGCGTGATTCGCCTCCCGCTCCCCGAGCACGCCCAGCGCGTCGAGGGCGATGGCTGGGTCGCCGCCTTCTCCGAGCCCGACTGGCTCGGCCAGAGCCTGGAGCTGTGGCAGCCCGACACGGCGGCGACCATCGGTCGCCCTCCCGTGGTTCAGTTCGTGGACGTGGACCCCGGTGAGGGCGAGGTTCGCCTGGGATCGGCCGCCTCCACCGCGCTGGGAGAGCTCGCGGCGGCGCGCTGATCGGCGCGCTGATCACGACGTCGGCGGCGCGTCAGTGGGGGATGGGCACGCCCCGCGGCGCGAAGAGCAGCACCAGCACCGCCGTGGCCGCGTACAGGACGCAGGTGAGCAGGATGCCGCGATCCTTGAGCAGGATCTCGTCCGGCGCCCCCGACTCCGCGCGCACGCTCACGAGATAAATATATCGAAAGATGCCGTACAGCACGTGCGGCAGGGTCACCAGCAGCCAGGGCGTCGGGCTGGCCAGCACGGTGTACAGCGCGTAGCTGATGATCGCGCCGGAGGTGGTGATCGCCTGAAACTCGATGACCAGCGCCTCGCTGTACTCGGCGAGGTTCTTGCGGTGCCCACCGGCCTCCTTCGCCAGCAGCAGGAGCTCCCCGCGCCGCTTGTTGAAGCCGAGGAAGAGCGAGAAGAAGGCCGTACAGGTGAGCAGCCAGGGGCTGATCGTGACGTCGATGGCGACGGCGCCCGCCGCGGCGCGCCAGAGGAAGCCCGCCGAGATGAACATCACGTCCAGGATGACGTAGTTCTTGAAGTAGACCGAGTAGCTCAGCGTCGTCGTTAGGTAGAGCAGCGCCACCGCCAGGAAGGCGGGCGAGATGTGCCATGCCAGCACCGAGCCCACGACGAGAGCCAGGGCCATCTCGGCCCAGGCCAGCCCGACGGGCAGGCGGCCCGCGGCGATCGGACGCCGAGCCTTGCTCGGGTGGAGGCGATCCGCCTCGCGGTCGCGGATGTCGTTGAACAGGTACCCGCTGCTCGACAACAAGCAGAACGCGAAGAAGGCCTCGATCGCCTCCAGCCAGGGCTCGATGTGGGTGAACTTCATCGAGAAGATGAGCGCGGCGAAGAGGAGTCCGTTCTTCGTCCACTGTTTGGGTCGCAGCGCCTCCAGGGCTGCGACGAGGAGGCCGCCGGGGCTGGCCTTCGTGCTCGGAGAGGTGGATGCCACGGTGATCAGCGTCCCTGAGGAGGGGTGGTGCGCTCGGCCGCAGGGATCTCCGCGGTGGGAGGCGTAGAGCGGCCGTATCGTACGCCCGCGTAGAAGCCCACCGACCCGGCGACAAGAGAAAGCAAGATCGCGAGGCCCAGGGCGAGGGCGATCCAGGAGCGGGCCGGCGCGGCG
>CAZKWG010001034.1:0-2218 GCA_964556105.1 uncultured Enterobacterales bacterium
GGCGGCTTTCACCCGAGCATCTTCCCCGCGCAGTGCGTCGCCCACCCGGCCATCGACGTCGCGGTGGTCGGGCAGGGTCAGCAGACCTTCGCCGAGCTGGTCGCGCGGCGGCGGGCCGGGCAGCCGCTCGCTGGCCTGGCGGGCGCCTGGGTGCGTGAGGGGGGCGAGATCGTGCAGGGGCCGGAGCGCCCCATGGCGCCCATGGCCAGCTTCTCGGCGGCCCGCTACGATCTCATCGACCTCGAGCCCTACTTCCGCGCCGGCGGGCGGCGCGCCCTGGACTATGTCTCCTCGCAAGGCTGCCCCTACCGCTGCGGCTTCTGCTCGGACCCGCTGGTCTACGGCCGCTCCTGGTTCGGGCTCCCCGCCGAGCGGGTGGTGGCCGAGATCGACGCCCTCGACCGCCGCCACCACCTGGACGAGGTGCTCTTCCAGGACGATCTCTTCTTTGTGAACCGCACGCGGGCCAACCAGATCCTGGACGGCCTGGCGCGGCGCGACCACAAGCTGCGGTGGATCGCCACCAGCCGCGCCGCCCACATCGCCCGCATGGAGGAGGACGAGCTCGCGCTGCTCACCCGCAGCGGCTGCCGCCGCATCGTCGTCGGCGCCGAGTCGGGCACGGACAACACGCTGGACCGCCTGCAGAAGGACCAGCGCGCCGCCGACCTGCTGGAGTGCGCCCGCCGCCTGGGCCAGCGGCGCATCCCCGCCACCTTCAGCTTCATCGCCGGCACCCCCGGCGAGGACCCGGCCGATCTCGACGCCACGCTGCGGCGCATCCTGGAGATCCACCGCCTGAACCCGCTCACCGACACGCCGATCTTCCGCTTCACGCCGTATCCGGGCAACGACCTGGTCAGCCAGCTCGCGCGCGACGGCGTCCCCCTGCCGACGACGCTGGAGGGCTGGGCGGAGTGCGACCTGCTCTCGTCGCAGGTGGCGGCGCTCACCCCCGCCCAGCGCCAGCGGGTGGAGCGCTTCGAGCAGTATGTCCGCTACGCCTACAAGCCCGACCGGGGGCCGCTGGTCGGGGCGCTGAGCCGCCTGGCCCGCCACCGGCTGGAGCAGGACCGCCTGGGCTGGCCCGTCGAGCTGCTGGCGATCCGCGGGTTACGCCAGCTTCAGGCGCGGGTGCGGCCCGAGCCGCAGCGGCCGTGGTCGGCGCGGTGAGCGTCGCCTCAGTCGTCCACGCTCCGGCGCAGGGCCTTGGTGGCTGAGCGCTGGCGTTTGCCCTCGACCCGGCGGATGCGGCTGGCGCGGGTCGGGCGGGTGGCGAAGCGGGGCGGATCGACGTGCATCAGCTCAGCCAGGCGCTCGCTCATGCGCTCATACGCCGCCTCGAGGTTCTGGTTCTGCGAGCGCCGCTCGGTGGCGCCGACCACCACGCCGCTGGGGCGGTGGGTCAGGCGGACGCCGGTCTCGCGCTTGTTGCGGTTCTGGCCGCCAGGGCCGCTGCCGCGAAAGAGCTCGACCTCACAGTCGCGCTCCAGCGATTCACGGTCCAGGGGATAGGGTCCGAAGGTCGGCATGAGGTCACGCGTCCAGGCTCCGCCCACTCCTTCGCCTCTTCGGGGCCGATCCGCAAGGGGAAAGGGATCCCCGATCGAGCGGCGTGCAGAGAGGATCCTGGCGCCAGGGCCAACATAACGTAACGGACCCGCCAAGATTCGCGGGGAAGTTGTGCGGACTTGTTCGCGTTGCCACTTGACAACGTCTTCACCGTCTTCTCTGAAGGGAGCCCCCTCCACGGCTATACTGTCTCTGCCGCTGACAACCACCACGAGCTCCCGACCCGGTTGACGAAGGAGAATCTGTGCGACCGCTGATCCTGCTCTTCATGGCTTGCCCTGGTCCTGGAACGGTGGACAAGAGGGCCCCGGTCGATTCGGACACGGAGCAGCGCTTCGACACGGACACGGGGGACAGCACCCATGAGGAGGACACGAGCGACACCGCAGATACCGACTCGAGCGTTGAAGACACCGACGACTGTCGCTCGCGCTACTGGTTCGCCGATGTCGACCTGGATGGCTACGGCGATCCAGATTCAGCGATCCGTGCGTGTGAACCACCTGAGGGGACGGTTGAGACCCGAACCGACTGCGACGACACGCGCGCCGACGTCTTTCCTGGCGCAACGGAGGTCTGCGGCGACGGGGCCTACAACGACTGCAACGACGACCATGGCGCCGACGCCTGGGCCCTCTGCGTCACC
>CAZKWG010001035.1:0-2208 GCA_964556105.1 uncultured Enterobacterales bacterium
GCAGTTCGGCCGCCGACGCCGCGAGAGAGGGCGCCGAGGTGCGCCTTCGCCCGGTGCTGATGACCGCGCTCGTGGCGGCGCTCGGCTTCCTGCCGATGGCGCTCGCGAGCTCGGCCGGATCAGAGGTGCAACGCCCGCTCGCGACCGTCGTCATCGGAGGGTTGATCACGAGCACCGCGCTCACCCTGCTGGTGCTGCCCACGCTGTATGCGTGGTGGATGCGCGACGAACCGGACAGCGCCTCCGAGGTCGTGCAAAGTGCCGAGACCGGACCCTCAACCTGACGAAGGAGCCCCCCATGAACACCTGTAGAGCCCTGCTCCCCTTGCTTCCCCTGCTCGCTGCCTGTACAGGCCCCACGCCCGACAAGGCGCCCGCCGACACCGCGGACAGCGGCGACACCGGCGACTCCGCCGCGCCGCCCTGGTCGCCCATCGGCACGGGCGACGGCACGCCTGAGTCCGTGGGTTGGACCTTCATCCTCGGCCCCGACGAGAGGCTGGACGATCCGCGTGATCTCGGCTTCGACATGACGGGCAACCTCTGGGTCGCCAACCGCGACGACGATCGCACCTTCGTCGTCTTCAATCCTGGGGCCGAAGACCAGGACTACGACCGCCTGAAAGACGGCTACGCCATGCACTTCATGGAGGAGACGGCCGCGTTCTCCTTCGATGACGACGTGCAGATGGGGAGCTGCGGCGAGTCGAACAACACGTACAACGACGACTACCGCGGGGACAACTACATGGGCCCCGTGCTGTGGAGCACGGACCTCAACGTGTTCGGGGTCGAGAACCCCATCGGGCTGGGCAGCCACCTGGACATGTCGCACGAGAGCCCCTTCTGCGTCGGCATCGCCTGGGAGGACGAGAACATCTACTGGGTCTTCGACGGCAAGAACGACGCGCTGGTGCGGCACGACTTCCAGCGCGATCACGGCATCGGCATGGACGAGCACTACGACGGCATCGTCGCGCGCTTCACCGAGCCCGAGATGACCCGCGTGGAGGAGGCCCCTGGACATCTGGTGATCGACCGCGAGAACCGCATCCTCTACGCCGCGGACACGGGCGGCGGGCGGGTGCTGTGGTTCGACATCGACTCGGGCGAGGCCGGCGACGATCTGCGCGCCAACGACCCCGGCGTGGTCCACCAGGAGTGGAACGACGCGGACTGGGGCGTGGTCGCCGAGGGCCTCGATCAGCCAGGCGCGCTGGCGATGTGGGAGGATCACCTGATCGTGGGCGAGTGGGGCACGGGGATGCTCTACGAGCTGGACCTGGAGGGCAACGTCATCCACCAGCTCGACACGGGCTTCGGAGCGGGGCGGCTCTACGGCATCGAGATCGGGCCGGACGGCGCGCTGTGGGTCATCGACAACGGCTCCGGCGTGTACCGGATCGACCCCTGATGCTGGCCCTGCTTCTGGCCTGCGCGGGGGACAAGGGCGAGCCCGCCTGCCTGCCAGGCGAGCTGGACACCGACTACGCGGCCACGGCGTGACCGCCGCGCCGGACCTGAGCGGCGACGGACTGGCGGACGTCGCGGTGAGCTCCATCGGTAACTCCGAGGTGGGCGCCAACGCGGGAGAGGCCCACCTTGTGGCGGGCCCCCTCGCGCCGGACGCGACCACGCTCGATCTCGCCTCCGACGCGGTGTGGCTGGGCGAGACCGCAGTCGGCTATGGCGGGGTCGCGCCGGGGAACGCCAGCCAGCCCAGCGTGCCGCCTTCGAGAAAACCAACCTCCGTCGCACCGGACTCTTCAAGCCGCCGTGCCGCGCCCTCGGAGCGCCCGCCGCCCTTGCCGCAGACCGTCACGATCAGGTGATCGCGGGCGATGCACGTCGGATCCGCCTCGATCTCGGCGAGCGGGACGTGGATCGCGCCCTCGACGTGGCCCGCCGCGAACTCCTCGGCGGAGCGCACGTCCACTACCAGCACGGGCTCCCCTGCCGCCCGCCGCGCGCGCAGCTCGGCGCGCGGGATCTCCCGGATCATGCTCCCTCCTTGTGGACCTTCGAGGCCAGGGTCTCTCGCATTCGCACGATCACGACCACACCGGAGCCGAAGGTCAGCGCCGCCACCGCCCAGAGCGCCGCGCTCAGCCCGAAGGCGTCCGCGACGAGGCCCGCCAGCAGGGCACCGATGGCGTAGCCCAGATCGCGCCACAGCCGGTAGGTGCCGACCGCGCTGGCCCGCCAGCT
>CAZKWG010001036.1:0-2207 GCA_964556105.1 uncultured Enterobacterales bacterium
GGTCGAACTGCATGAAGACGAGGTTCCAGATCTCGACGTAGCGGGGCGACTCCGCCGCCGGCCCGCCCGCCGGCCCGTGCTCCGGCCCGTGATCGTAGTGGATCTCCGAGCAGGGGCCGCAGGGGCCGGTCTCGCCCATCGCCCAGAAATTGTCCTTCGCGCCCAGCTTCTGGATGCGGTCGCGGCTGACCCCCGGGATCTGCGCCCAGAGCTCCAGCGCCTCGTCGTCCTCCTCGAAGACCGTGATCCAGAGGCGCGACGGGTCGATGCCCAGATCGCCCGTCAGCAGCTCCCAGGCAAACGGGATGGCGTCCGCCTTGAAGTAGTCCCCGAACGAGAAGTTCCCGAGCATCTCGAAGAAGGTGTGGTGCCGCGGCGTGCGGCCCACGTTCTCCAGATCGTTGTGCTTGCCGCTGACGCGCAGACACTTCTGAACCGTCGTGGCGCGCCGGTAGTCCCGCACGTCCAGCCCGGTGAAGACGTCCTTGAACTGAACCATCCCGGCGTTCGTGAAGAAGAGGGTCGGGTCGTTCTGCGGGATGAGCGACGAGCTGGGCACCACGCGGTGCCCGTGCTTCTGGAAGGCGCCGAGGAAGCGGGCGCGGATCTCCTGGGACTTCAAGGCCGTCTCCGAGTCAGGACGGGCCTCTTAACCTCCTCAGGCCCAGTCGTCGCCTCCGATGCCGCTCAGGCGCAGCTGCAGCTCGTCGGGGTTGTTGGCGTAGCGCATGGCCACGTCCACGTCGATCGTCCCCGCCGTCAGGTGGCGGAAGATGCTCTGGTCATAGGTCTGGGTGCCGTACTGGTGGGCGCCCTTGGCCATGTGGTCAGGGATCTCCTTGGTCCGCGTGGGATCGATGATGCACTCGTAGATGGTGCCCGTGTTGATCATGATCTCCAGCGCGGCGATGCGTCCGCCCGCCTTGGCCGGCATGAGCCGCTGGGAGACTACGGCCTTGAGCACGCTGCCGAGCTGCAGGCGGATCTGCGCCTGATGATGCGGCTCGAAGAAGCTGACGATGCGGTTGATGGACTCGGGCGCGTCCAGCGTGTGCAGCGTCGCCAGGACGAGGTGGCCGGTCTCGGCCGCGGCCATGGCGATCTCGACGGTCTCGAGATCGCGGAGCTCGCCCACCAGGATGACGTCGGGGTCCTGCCGGAGGGCGGAGCGCAGCGCGGCGGCGAAGGAGAGCGTGTCCACGCCGATCTCGCGCTGGTTGATCACCGACTTCTTGTCCTGGAACGAGAACTCGATGGGGTCCTCGATGGTCATGATGTGGTGCGCGGAGCCGCGGTTGATCTCCTCGATCATCGCCGCCAGGGTCGTGCTCTTGCCGGAGCCCGTCGTGCCCGTGACCAGCACCAGCCCACGCTGGTTGGCCGCCACCTTCTTGATCGTCGCGGGGAGGTTCAGCTCGTCGATGGTCTTGACCTGATTGGGGATGGCGCGCAGCACCATGCCGATGTTCTGGCGCTGGCGGAAGACGTTTACGCGGAAGCGCCCGACCCCGGGGACCTGCCAGGCCATGTCCAGGTCGTGAGTGTTCTTGAAGCGGTCGCGCTGCGTGGGAGACATGATGCCCCAGGCCATCTGCCCCATGACCTCGGGCGTCAGCCGCGGAGCGTTGGGGATCGGCGCGACCTCTCCACGCACCCGCAGCATCGGCGGCAGGGCGGCCTTGAGGTGGATATCCGAGGCGCCCTGGCGGATGGCCATCTTGCAGACCTCCGCGAGAAGGCGGACAGCGTCGGGCGTCTCCGCCTGTGCAGGGGGCGGAGGGACCTGGCTCATGTGTTCTCCTTGGAGCTGCAGCGAGGCTACACAGGCGCCCGCTCAGACGTCCAGGCGGGGAGGCCTTTGGGTAGCTCGCTCGCCCGAAACCCCGAACATCCGTTCGGGTCTCTGGCGGCGCATGCTCCACGATGAAGCTGTAGGACGCTCGTCCTACAGCTGCGTGTGTTCAAGATTTCCCAGGATGACATCAAGCACGCTCCCTGCATGGGGTCAAGGAGCGTGCCTGTCCGGCCCGCGGCGAATCAGGCCTCCGCCGCGTCCTCTCCCGCGGCGGCCTTGAAGTTCACCGCGCTGCTGCTGTTCATGAGCTGCTGGCGCAGCGTGGCGCGAACGTCCTGGTGCTCGTCCAGCCAGATCACGGCGTTGTCGCTGCCCTGACCGATGCGCTGGTCACCATAGGAGAACCAGGAGC
>CAZKWG010001037.1:0-2205 GCA_964556105.1 uncultured Enterobacterales bacterium
ACGGCCACATCCGCGTGGTCTGCGGCCAGGAAGGCCGAAGAGACACCTGGCACAATTGTTTCGCGGCTGGCGTGCGCTTCGGCTACAACGGAGGCCGCTGGGCCCGCAACCAGCGCCCCCCCGAGCCCGTGCTTGCCGCCATTCGAGCGCGTGGCGTCACCGCATTCGGAGGGTAAACGCCTTACGGGGATTGGCGGTGTGGCGCCTGGGGCCCAGCTCACTGGAGAGTATTCCAGATTCGCGGGTGGCATTGCCCCAACTGCGGCGCGAAGATGGAGCTACGCTGTGTGGTGGAGGGCGGGTCGACGACCAAGACGGTGCTGGCCGGGCTGATCCGCGCCGCTGCGCGAACCGGTCTGGAGGACTGAGCGCGCGGCAGGCGCGCGCGATGCCTGCACGGCCCGGACCGATGGCGGGTGTTCCACGGGACCGTCCTCCAGACCGGGTCGGGAAGGTGCGTTCGGAGCGCAGACTTCGGTTGAAAGGACCTCTGAACTCTCGACCTCTCCTGCGGCCGGGTGGTAGACGGAGCGGTCGTTCCAGAGGTACGGTCGGCCGTAAGAGGTGTTCATCCGTCCTTCTATGAGGCGGCCTCTCGTGTCAAGGGCTTTCGGCATGCGGGGCCTCCGTTTTCTTCCTCGTCTGTGCTCGAGGGTTCCGCGGCGGACGGATGTCCTTTCCATCGTCGCCGTGGTTGCTTGCGCCCACCAGAGGTGCCCGCTCGGCCGAGGTAGGCGTGGGCGAAGTTGTCCTGGGCGACGGCGGCCGCTTCTTCGCCGTGCGCGAGGCCGATGTTCCAGAGGTCGTCCCGGAGCCCACGCTTCTATCCGCACTCGTAGGTAGGCCGGTCTGGGCCTGGTGCATGATGGGGTCCGAGCCATCTGCGGCGCTGCAATCTATCCCGCGAAGTACAGGGTTGCCCTTGTCTTCGAGGCAGGATGCGCAGTCATCCGAAATGGCAGGTTCGGGACGTCCCTCAGAAGCATCGTTCGTGGTGATGCCCGGGATCGCGTTGTAGAAAGGAATCCAGGCCTCGCCCGTCTTCCAAAGCCGGAAGAGCAGGACGGCCAGCTTTCGGGCCGCGGCGACGATCGCGCGCTTGGCGGCGCTCTTACCGCCGCGCGAAATCAGCGCGTGACCCCACATGCGCAGGTCGCAGTCCCTGCCCAGCGGCCCGAGGATGTACTGCGCGCACTGCACCAGCAGCCGTCGCACCAGGTTGCTCCCGGTCTTGCTGATCCGCAGCTGGCGGTCGATGGCGCCGGATTGGTCCCGACGAGGGACCAGTCCGAGGAAGGCGGCCGCAGTGCGCCCGTTGGGGAAGCGCGCCGGGTCCTCCAGCGTGAGCACGAACGCCAGCGCGGTCACCGGCCCGACGCCGTGGACCTGGCAGAGCCGCTGCGCTTCGGGGAAGGTCACCTTGACCATCTGCTTCAGCTGGTCGTCGTAGGCTGCGATCTGCTCATTCAGGGTCCGGAGCACGGCGAACAGCCCCGCGACAGCGGGCGCGAGCTCGTCGGGCACCTCGGCCTCGCGAAGGACGAAGCCCTCGGCGGAGCCGCGCTGGAGCCGGACGCCCAGGCTCTTCGCCATCGCGCGGACCGTGTTGATCAGCCGTGCCCGACCCACGACGGCCGCATCGCGCGCCTTCAGCACGGAGAGCGCCAGGACCCGTTCCTCGGACCGTGGCTGAATCGGATGGAGAAGCGATACGTCGGCCCACAGCAGCTTCGCCAGCATCTGCGCGTCGTTCCGGTCGCTCTTCCGCTCGTTGGCGCTGATGGCCTTGAGCTTCCGAGGGTTCGCGACGACCACTTCATACCCCAGCGACTTCAGCTGGCGCCCCACCCAGCCCGACTGCGCCCCGGCCTCCAGCGCTACCCGCGCGTAGCCCTTGCCCTCGAAGGCACCAGCCACCCCCTCGGGCGTCATCGCGAACTCGAACCACCCCACCACCCGCCCCTGCGTGTACACGCACGCCAGCGATTTGCGGTCCCCGAGGTCGACGCCGACGACACACCGTGTGAGATCTTCCATGGCCGGTGACTCCGTTGAGCTCGTCTCATATCCGGGGCGGATTTTCCGCCCCACCTGGAGCGCCGGCCGCCTCATCCCATCTATCCTCCTGCCGTTTACCCTCGAGCGGCGCGTAAGCGTCGTGCAGGGCGTGCATCTAGGGCTTGCACCAGGGTGCGGTGTGGCCCT
>CAZKWG010001038.1:0-2204 GCA_964556105.1 uncultured Enterobacterales bacterium
GGCTCAGCCGTCCGATCAAGCGGTCGAAGACCTCCGGGTGCGCGAGGCGTTCGGGCACCTGGGCGGCGCCGGCCAACCAGGCGCGTCGCAGCACTTCCAGGACCCCGGCCGCTCTCTACGAATGCACCGACCTGGGCGCACTCCTCGCGGGGCTCGGCTTCGCGAAGGGGAACATGATCCTCCAGCGCGATGAGCACCTTTCGGAACAGGTGAGCCTGTGAGGCCAGCTTGTCGATGCGCGCCGTCTCGCTCACCACGGCTTCAGGAACCCGAAGGTGAAGCTTGATCGCGTCCCGGATTCTGCCCGGGACGTGGGGGTCGGTGGGCGCGTAACGGTTCTGGAAGGCTGGTAATGCCCGTTCAAAGCGCTTCGCAGGGAGCACCAAGGTGCCGTCGCCGAACCAGTGATCCCGGACGTCCTGCTCGCGGAGCAGGAGCGCATCGAGCCGATGGTCGTCCCACCGCGTGATCGTGAGGCCAGGGTGGCTGCTCTCGAACTTCGTCCAGCGGACCAGCTCGGATGTCCGCCTTGCGCCTCCCAGGTTCTTTGGGAGCGCGACGACATACTCGATCAGCCGGGGGTGTCGCACGCGCGCCGACTTCACCGACTTTTCCAGCTTGCTCACTTCCCCCGCGCGGAAGTGATCGAGGAACCACTTGCACTGGAGCCCTATCTCGTCGCCCGAGGCCAGCACGCCGAACGCCTCCACACCGCCGTCGCCACCGCAGCCGTCCACTGCGTAGAACTGGACCAGCGCCTCGCCCTGCTCACGGCGAAGCCAGCGCTCGAACAGGTGCGTACACAGGACCTCGAAGGCCCTGTCCACTGCGAGTCCGTGGTGGTGAAAGCGGGTCCAGTCCATGGGAAGCTCCGCGCTCCACATATCCTGCGCGGCCGCACTGAAGGCGCCCACCCAGAGGACGCACGGTTATAGGCCCCTCCCACCTCGGATCTCCCCATGCCCCTGCCCGCCCGCCTCCCCGACGCCGTCGCCTGCGTCGCCCGCGTCACCGCCATCCTCGACCAGGCCCGTCTGGCCGCAGCGCGCGCCATCAACGTGGGGCTCGTCGCCGCCTGCTGGGAGATCGGCCGGGAGATCGTCGAGGAAGAGCAAGCCGGAGCAGAGCGCGCAGACTACGGGGCCGCCCTCATCCGCCAGCTCGCCGCCCAGCTCACGCGGACACACGGCAAGGGCTACTCGATCTCCAACCTCAAGCAGATGCGCCAGTTCTACCTTGCCTATCGGGATCGGGTACCCACCCTGCGCGCTCGGGCGCGGGCTCCGGAGCAGATTGGCCAGACACCGTCTGGCCAATTGGACACCGCCGGTTACGACCTGCTCCCCGTCGAGCTGAGCTGGTCGCATTGGTGCGTGCTACTGCGTGTACCATCGGCGCAGGCCCGGCGCTTCTACGAGGTGGAGTGCGCGAGCTCCCGCTGGTCCGTGCGCGAGCTGGACCGGCAGGTGAGCAGCCTGCTGTGGGAGCGCCTGTCGGCCTCCAGAGACAAGGAGGGTGTGCTCGCTCTGGCGCGCGAAGGCCAGCAGGTCCAGACACCGGCCGACTTCGTCAAAGACCCCTACGTGCTCGAGTTCCTCGGCCTGCCCGAGGCCGCGCGCTGGCGCGAGAGCGATCTTGAGGCTGCGCTGGTGGAGCGCCTGCAGCACTTCCTCCTGGAGCTGGGCAACGATCTTTTTTTCGTCGCCCGCCAGAAGCGCATCACGGTCGATGGCGATCACTTTTGGGTGGACCTCGTCTTCTACCACCGCGCGCTGCGCAGCTTTCTGCTCATAGACTTAAAGGTGGGCCGGCTGACCCAGCAAGACATCGGGCAGATGTTGCTGTACACCGGCTATTACGAGCGCGAGGAGACGCGCCCCGACGAGAACCCGCCCATCGGCCTCATCCTCTGCACGACGAAGAACGACGCCGTGGTGCGCTACACACTCGGCGAGCGCGCGAAGCAGATCTTCGCCTCGCGCTACCTGCTCCACCTGCCGACCGAGGAGGAGCTCGCGGCCGAGCTGAGCCGCGAGCGCGTAGTGCTGGAGCTGGCGCAGGAGGGGCGAGACGTGGGGGCGGCGGAGGGCGACAAAGCATGACGGACAGGATGGACCTGCGCCGGCTCGCGTCCCGGTTCGGCTCTCCACACCGCGCCTTCGAGGAGCTCTGCTGTCAGCTCGCTTACGCGGACGTGAGTTCGT
>CAZKWG010001039.1:0-2203 GCA_964556105.1 uncultured Enterobacterales bacterium
GGCGGCGACTCCGGCGGCGACTCCGGCGGCGACTCCGGCGGCGACTCCGGCGGCGACTCCGGCGGCGACTCCGGCGGCGGCTGGGACTGGAACGAGGCGCTTCAAGAGCAGTGTATGGAGAACTACGCCGCGGCTGGCTTCCCCAAGGTCTGGATGACCAGCTCCGACGACTGTATCCCGGGGGCGACGGACGGCCCGGAGGACTGTGCTCAGTCCTATGAACAGTTCTGTGACACGGACGGCGACGGCAGGACCGACCAGGACAAGATCGGCGTCGGCGTCACCGCCTGCTATGACGGGATGCCCTGCGAAGACGGCGCGGGCGGCACGCCGGCGCCCTGCCCGTGTGAGGACCCCTATGTCGCGGAGTGCGAGGATCAGGGCGTGCCCATCCCGCCGCCCTGGGGCGACGACTGCTGGGAGAGCCAGGGCGTGGTCGACCCCGTGCTGGTCTCGGTAGGGCTCACGGCGGAGCTGTGGACCTGCGTCACCGACGAGGGCACCTGCGCGGCCCTGCCCCGCTCCAACGCCGCGGGCGAGATTCAGCTCCTGGGCGTCATCTGCGTCTCGAACGAGACCTGCGCGACCTGCTTCTGGGACAACAAGACGCCCGAGGTGCCGCAGACCGGCCTGCCCGTCGCGGATGGCCACGTCATCACGGGGGGCGCCAACGGCAGCTCGCTGACGGAGAACTGCGCCAACTGTCACCGCGGCGAGAACCCATGGATCTCCCTCCCCGGTCAGCCCACCGAGGACCTCGAGCCGGACTGCACCCCCGAGCCCATCGGCCAGCCCGACTGGGAGAACCCGACCAGCGAGTTCACCTGCGGCGGCTGCCACACCATCCCGGCGCTGACCCCCGAGTGGTGCGATATCGCCAAGACCGCGGTCAACGGGGGCAACATGCCCGCTGGCGGCCTGACCGACCCTGACATGCAGGACGAGTGGGACGAGATCGTCGAGGCGTGCGACGATCTCTGAGGCGCGGGGTCGAGCGAGACGGCCGATCCTCGTCGCGGGCGAGGATCGGACCGCCCCGGGGCCAGACGCGAGGGCGCCGCGAGCGCCTGCTCAGACCCCTGCCTCGTCGGCGGCAGGAGCGGGGGCAGCGGGGGCAGCGGCGGCGGCGGCGGCGGCGGCGGCGGCGTCAATGGCGTTCTGACGCGCCGTCAGGTTCGCGATGTCCGCGTCGTTGGCGTCCGTCAACTGCTTGTCCCGCTCGGCCTTGTCCGTCCCGTGCAGCGCGGCGTCCTCCGCCGTGCAACGATCCGCCCAGTTCTCGGCCTGAACGCCCATGGCCGGGGTGCCGTTGTAGATGTCGATGGCGTCGTCCGCGCCCTTGTTGACGTGGATGTGCTCGATGAAGCGGTGCTTCATGTTGCCGATCGTGCCGTGCCCGCGCACGAAGCCCGTCCCGAAGGGGCCGTTCAGGGTCTGCTCCTTGCGCTGCCTGACCGCCGCCGATCCTTGCAGGTTGGCCCGGGCCACGGTCAGCAGCCCCGCGTCCTTGTGGAAGGTGAAGCTCTTGTGGTTCGCCGCGGCGGGATTCCCGGCGTTCAGCGTCTGGGTGGGGCTCATGTTCAGCTTGGACAGGGCCAGCGTGTGACCCCGATACCAGAGGCCAGCGGAGGGCAGATCGACGATGGTGTTGAGGTTCGCCATCACCTGACCGAGCAGCGTCCGGTTCTGGCTGATGCGCGTCTCCTTGGCGCGCGCGTCGGCGATCGCAGCGGCGTCCCCACCCGCCTCCGCGACGCCGACGGCCTGCGTCGCCGCGGCCAGGCGATCGCTCAGCCCGTTGAACATCGCGTCGAAGCGGTCGAGCATGCCGCCCCGCGTGGCGGGGTCCCCCAGCTGGTTGATCAGCCGCATGTCGGGCACGCCGAGGATCCCCTGCGCGCCGGGCTCCTCGACCACCTTGTTGCTCGCCCCCGCCCCGCCCGCCGCAGCCGAGGTCAGGTAGGCCGTCGGGTTGGCGAAGTGGGCGGCGCTGAACACGTCCTCCAGGAGCTGCACCTGCTGCACGCCGCCGCCGCTCCCGCCGCTGCCGGCGAAGGGGTCCAGCAGCCCCTCGGCGCTCTTGCCCTGCACCACCGCGTCCGCCACCGCGTCGGCGTTGCGCTCGTAGCGGTCGCCGGCCCGACCCACGCCGCCTGAGAGCTGCACGCCGCCCTGCTGCTGCACGACGTGGGCCGCCTCGTGG
>CAZKWG010001040.1:0-2188 GCA_964556105.1 uncultured Enterobacterales bacterium
TCTGCAATCGTAGACACGGAGTGTGCTCCTTCCGATCTTGACGGCGATGACGATAGGGCAGGCGGTTGGTCTCGGCGAACACCGAGGTCCAGAACAGGACGAAGGCCACGATACCGATGATGCCGGCGCCCTGGAAGATGCCCCAGTTGAGGATGCTGCCGGACTGCGCGGCCACGATCTCGTCGAGGCGGGGCGTCCCGTAGAGCAGGAACATGCAGGCGACCGAGAGGCCCATGGCCAGCTCGTAGCTGACCAGCTGGGCGCTGGAGCGCAGCCCGCCGAGCAGGGAGAACTTGTTGTTGCTCGCCCAGCCCGCCAGCATGATGCCGTAGACGCCCAGGCTGGTGGCCGCCAGGATGTAGAGCATCCCACCATTGATGTTCGCGACCTGGAGCGGGATGACGATCTCGTCGCTGATGGTGAGCTGATCACCCCAGGGGATCACGGCGAAGGTGATGAGCGAGACGCTCATGGCGATGATCGGCGCCACGAACCAGTAGCGCTTCTCCACGTGATCGGGGACCACGTCCTCCTTCATGATGAGCTTGACGACGTCGACCAGGGTGTGGACCAGGCCCATGGCCCGGATCCCCATGATGTGGGCGCGGTTCGGACCCGGACGATCCTGGATGAAGGCCGAGAGCTTGCGCTCGCCCCAGATCAGGATGGGGACGATGTTCATCACAAAAGCGAGGGCGAAGGCGCACTTGATGAGCGCCACCAACACCTGAAGCCCGAGACTGTACTCCATCGGGGCGAACTCCTGACCGGCCGACCCTGTTATCCTAAACCGAGCGGTGCTGCTCGGTGATGTCGTCTTCAGCGCGCGTGTACTGGGCGAGCTGCCCCTGGCGGCCGATGCTCTTGTAGGTCATGCCCTTGTAGGCGGCGACCTCGGCGGAGAGGGCCTTCCAGGCCGATCGCGCGTCCTTCGCCCCCGGCGCCCGACCCAGCGCGGCGCCGAGCTGCTCCACCAGGAGGAAGTCCGGGACGCTGTCGCCCGCCGGAGGGAGCGCCGCCGCGAGGCGCTGCACGCGGCCCTGCCGGTTCGTGTAGGTCCCTTCCTGCTCTACGCTCGCCGCCACGGGGAGGGCGATCTGGGCCTTGGTGGCCGTTGACGTGCGGTAGGCGCCCGCGTAGATCAGGGTCTCGACGGGGAGCGCTCCCAGGCGGCTCAGCACGTCGTCCTCGAGGACGATGAGCACGCTCAGCTCCTTGGCCTGCAGCGCGGCGAAGAGCTGCGCGCGGTTGCCGACGTGCCCGTCGTGCGCGGCCAGGATGTTCACGCCGGTGGTGTTCGGGTTCTTGTCCACCGAGACCAGCAGATCGTCGTGGTAGGTCGGCGCGTCGGCGTCGTTGCCTTCGCAGGCGTAGATCCGGGCCTGAGGCACGTGCTGACGGAGCACGCGCACGAAGGCCCAGTTTGCCTCGTTCGTCGCCTTCGAGCCCAGCACCGCGCCGACCGAGGCCCCCGGGACCTTGCGGACGCGCGCCACCACCGCGGCGATGGCCTGCGCGAGATCCTGCCGCTGCCCGTCCACCCGCGCCTGCAGCAGACGAGTCAGCCCGCCGACGCGCTTGTAGGACATGCGGCCGGTGTCGCACATCCAGCTCTGGTTGACGGCGTCGTTCCGCCGTGGGAGGAGGCGGAAGACCTGACCATCCTGGTGGCAGACCTGGATGTTGCAGCCGGTGGCGCAGCCGTCGCAGACGCTCGGCGTCTCCGTCAGGTACCAGACCCGCTTCTGGAAGCGGAAGTCCTTGTTGGTCAGCGCGCCCACGGGGCAGATGTCGGCCAGGTTCCCCTGGTACTGGTGCTTCAGCCGATCACCCGGGAAGACGCCGATCTCGGTGTGGTTGCCGCGGTTCATCAGGCGCAGCTCGCCGGTCTTCGTGACCTCGTCGCCGAAGCGCACGCAGCGGGAGCACTGCACGCAGCGCTCGCTGTCCAGCATGATGAGATCGCCGATGTCCTGGCGCTTGGGCTTGACCACCTTCGCGTCGGTGAGGCGCGACTCGTAGTTGCCGTGGTCCGAGTAGTAGTCCTGCAGCCGGCACTCGCCCGCCTGATCGCAGATCGGGCAGTCCAGCGGGTGGTTGATCAGCAGGAACTCCATGACGGACTTGCGCGCCTGCAGCACGACCGGGGAGTCGGTGCGGATGGCCAGCCCGTCGCGGGCCTTCATGT
>CAZKWG010001041.1:0-2175 GCA_964556105.1 uncultured Enterobacterales bacterium
CGGGGATGGCTTCGCCGCGCTGGACGGCGCCATGCCGGAGCTGGCGGACTCCATCGTCTGCGACAACGTCGGCCACGGCTTCTACGCGGACGATGACTCGGGCGCCGAGGTCCTCGACCAGAACCTGTTCTCGGGCAACGCCGCCTATCCGGTCAGCGTCCTGGCCCGCTACGGCGACGTCATCGAGGGCTCCAACGTCTTCGAGGACCACGCCGGCGACGTCTCCTACATCGAGCTGCGCGGGGACGAGGTCACCGAGGACATCACGCTGGCCGCGCAGGACTACGCCTACGCGATCACCAGCGACGTGAAGGTCTACGCGTCGGGCGCGCCGATGCTCACGCTGGAGGACGGGGTGTCCGTGGCCTTCGCCTACGAGGCGGGCCTGCAGATCGGCAACACGACCACGCCCGGCGACTGGACCGTCGAAGGTTCGGACGAGGGCGTCCTGCTGACCGCCATGGACGCCAGCCGCGGCTGGGACGGCGTCACCGTCCAGCAGGGCTCGGACGCGGTGCTGATCGAGGGGCTCACGCTGGAGTACGGCGGGAACAACGGCAAGGGCGGCCTCTACCTGGTCAACGGCAGCACGGGGATGAGCGTCAGCATCGACGGCTCCCGCTTCACGCACTCCAGCACCAGCGGCCTCTATGTCGGCCCCGCGGTCGAGCCGGCCATCTCCGGCTCGGAGTTCTCCAGCAACGCCACCTATGGCGTCGAGGTCTCCGACGCGGGCACCAGCGAGGGCGGCCTCTACGTGGACGAGGGCGGGGCCTCCTTCGTGAGCAACACGCTCACGGAGAACGCCGCGTCGATGACGCTGCCGGCCTCGTACCTGGACCAGCTCGATGACTCGAGCTCGTTCACGGGCAATGACAGCCCCTACATCGAGGTGACGGGCTCGACGGTGGAGCGCACCGGTGACTGGCAGCAGCTCGACGCGGACCTCTGGGTGCTCGGCGATGTCGCCATCGAGCACTCCTCGAGCCCGATCATCACCATCGCCGCGGGCGCCACCTTCTACATGGACCCGGACACGGCGATGAGCGTCGGCGACGCCAACCCGGGCGGTCTGGTCGTCGAGGGCACCGCCGGCGCGCCCGTGACGCTGACCTCCGCCGAGGAGAGCCCCTCTGCCGGCGACTGGGACGGCCTCGTGATCGGCGAGGACGCGCTGGAGACGACCTCGCTCAGCTACCTGGCGGTGTCCTACGGCGGCGGCAACGGATCAGGCGCCATCCTCATCGACGGCACGTCGCCGGAGCTCACCGGCTGCGAGGTCTCCTACAGCTCCTCGAACGGCATCTACGTCACCTCAAGCGGCGCCGAGCCGGAGATCGTGGGGTGCACCCTCCAGAACAACGAGGAGAGCGGCCTCTACGTCCACACCAGCGGCGGGCTGGGCGGCTTCGAGGGCAACACGATGACCGGAAACGGGGAATTCCCTGCCTCGGTCAACGTCAAGTACGCGGGCGCCCTGGACAGCGGCTCGGAGTACACGGGCAACGGCGACGATCGCGTCAACCTGCTGGGAGACAAGGTCAGCGACGACGCCTCCTGGGAGGGCCTCGAGGTGCCCTACTACTCCGATGAGCTCATCACGGTGTCGGCGGACCTCGTGCTCTCGGCGGGCGTGGACATCGAGTTCTCGGGCGCCAGCGCTGGCTTCAACGTCGGCAGCGTCAGCTCGGGCAGCCTCACGACCAACGGGACGAGCTCCAACCACGTGACGATGAGCTCGGGCGAGGCCCCTGCCGGCGAAGGCGACTGGGCCGGCCTCACGCTGAGCTCGTACTGCACCGCGTCCACGATGAAGTACCTGGACATCAGCTATGCGGATGTCGGCATCTACGTCAACTGCGCCAAGACGATCTCGATCTCCAACTCGAGCTTCACCGACTCGGCCAGCTACGACATCCGCTGCGGATCGCGCGCGACCGCCGTGACCTGGAGCAGCGTGGACTACGACACGAGCTCGGGCTGCACGCCCTGAGCAGACGCGCGCCCGCCTCCCCCTCGTGGGGGAGGTGGCCCGCAGGGCCGGTGGGGGTGCTCCTGTCCTCCCGCGATCACCCTCCCCCCTCGTGGGGGAGGTGGCCCGCAGGGCCGGTAGGGGGCCGCTGTCCTCCCGCGATCACCCTCCCCCCTCGTGGGGGAGGTGGCCCGCAGGGCCGG
>CAZKWG010001042.1:0-2163 GCA_964556105.1 uncultured Enterobacterales bacterium
GTGGCGATCGGCGGGGTCATCGAATTCGGCGAGGCAGGCCTCGCAGGTCGCGAGGTCGGGGGGCAGCGCCAGACGGGCGTCGCCCTGGGGCTGCGAGTCGTCGATGACGAAGCTCTGCAGCTCGGGATCGTGAACGAGCGGCGCGATCTGCGCCGCCTCGATGCGCGCCGCGGGGGGCAGGCGCGCGCTCAGCGCCTCCTGCAGGCTGGCCAGCGCCCCGCTCGGCCCGTGCGCCTCGATCGTCACCCCGCGCGCCGTGTTGAAGACCCGCCCCGCGAGCCCGAGCGCGCGCGCCTCGCGCACGACCCAGGGCCGGAAGCCCACGCCCTGCACGACGCCCTCGAGCTGGAGCCGCCTCCCCGCGAGCCCCTCCGCCTCGCCGCGCGCCCAGGCGACGAGGTGCTCTACAGCGGCCTCCAGGTGCCCGGCCGCCTCCCGCGAGAGGGGCTCGCCGAGCTCGAAGCGTGAGGCCCGGACGCCGAGAACCCAGGTCTCTGGCAGGGTGGATCCCAGCCGCGCCAGCGTCGCCAGCACGGCGCCCGGAGAGAGGGCATGCGTCGTGGCGCAGGTGGAGGCGCTCGCCTCGAGCCGCGACCAGCCGAAGGGCGCCGGCGCCGAGAGGCTCGCGTCGACGATGGCCACCCGCGCGCGGCCCTCCAGGTCGAGGGCGTGCTCGACCTGAAGCTGGAAGTCCGTGAGCAGCTCGACCTGTCCGGCGGCGAGCGCGTCGGCCAGCCGCTCCTCGAGGCGCTCGATCACCCGCGGGCCGAGCGCGTCATCGCCGCGGGCGGGGTTGCCGATGCCCACCACCAGCACGGGCGCGCGCGGCGCGGCGCTCATGGCGTCACAGGCGCTCGCCGTCGCGCACCAGGCGCTCGACCAGCGCGCCGTCGGCGTCGACGATCTCGACGTGAAGCGGCATCTTGCCGAGCGCGTGGGTGGCGCAGGACAGGCAGGGATCGAAGGCGCGGATGGCCACCTCGATGTGGTTCAGCAGCCCCTCGGTCGGCTCGTGCCCGTCCAGGTGCTCGCGGGCGACCTGCCGTATCGCCTCGTTCATGGCCTGGTTGTTGTGGGTGGTGGACACGATGAGGTTGCACATGGTGACGAGGTCCTGGCGGTCGACCTCGTAGTGGTGGATGAGCGTGCCGCGCGGCGCCTCGATGATGCCGACGCCCACGTGGCCGCGCGGCCCCGAGGCCATGAGCTGGTCGCCCAGCAGGGCCTCGTCGTCGAGCAGCTCGCCGATGACCTCGGCCGCATGCAGCATCTCGATCATGCGCGCCCAGTGGAAGGCCAGCGGCGCGTGGATGATCGGGTCTGGGGTGCTCGCGCGCCAGGCCTGCCGCGCCTCCTCCGCCAGCGGGGTGGGGATCCGGTCGCAATTCTGGACGCGGGCCAGCGGGCCGACCTTGTACCAGCCCTCGCTGGCGCCGAGCGCGGTGATGAACGGGAATTTCATGTAGCTCCACGAGCGCACGTTCTCGCGGAGGATGTCGGTGTAGTCGTGCGGATCGACCCCGTCGAAGATCAGCGCGCCGTCGGCGGTGCGCGCCCGCAGCACGCCGTCGTAGAGGTCGAGCGCGCCGTCGCGCCGGACGATGGAGAGCAGGTTGGAGGGCACCGTGCCGAAGCGGGCGTAGGTCTCCGGGTCTCTGGCGTGCAGCTCCGCGATGAGACGGACGCCGCCCTGCGCCCAGGCGATGACCTCGGGCAGACCGCGGCGGAGCTCGTCCCGCTCGCTCGCCGTGAGCGCCTTGTTCACGCCGCCGGGGACCGACCCCGTGCCGTGCACACGTTTGCCCGCCGTGATGCGGATGATCTCCTGCCCGTACTTGCGCAGCAGGACGCCCTGTCTCGCCAGATCCGGGAAGGCCGCGAGCACGCCGACGATGTTGCGGCGGGCCGGGTCGGAGCCGAAGCCGAAGAGCAGGTCCGGCGAGCTGAGGTGGTAGAAGTGCAGCGCGTGGGACTGCAGGATCTGGCCGTAGTGCATCAGGCGGCGCACGCGATCGGCCGTGTCCGTGACCTTGCGCGCGCCGACGATGTTGTCCAGCGCCTTGCTCGCCGCGAGGTGGTGGCTGACCGGGCAGATGCCGCACAGGCGCTGCACCATGACCGGCACTTCCCAGTAGGGGCGGCCCTGGATGAAGCGCTCGAAGC
>CAZKWG010001043.1:0-2156 GCA_964556105.1 uncultured Enterobacterales bacterium
ATGCTCGAACAACTCCTGCAGTTCTCCATACGACAGCGCTGGCTGGTGCTGCTCGCGAACAACATCGTCAGCATGCCGGATCTCTTCGAGCCCGAGCGGCTCACGCTCTTCCAGCGTGGCACCCTGGTGCTGGACGGGCGTCGCATCCAGCTCTGCGTGAAGGTCGACGACATCGCCAGCCACAAGGCGATGGCGGCCACCAGCCTGATCTTCCTGCTCTACGTCCGGCTGACCCGCAGAGAGGGCGAGCAGGAGCGGAGCGAGCTCATCGCCGCGGGCGTGACCACGGACATCCGCGGCGGGATCGGCCTGAACAAGCGCGGTGTGTTTTACGACCGCGACAACCGCGAGTGGGACGCCATCGTCGTCGATCTCATCGAGCACCCGATCAGCGTCCGAGAGGCGATGATCGCGCCGTTTCTGCGGATCCGCGACCAGATCGCCAGCCGCCTGACGCGGTCTCTGGAGGACGCCGCGGGCGGGGCGGAGGCCGGCGTGAGCGCGACGGCGAGCGCGGCCACGACCCCCACGGCCGCGGCGAGCGCGCCCTCCACGACGCCCGCTGCGGCCGCGCCCAGGAGCCCCGCGGCGCCGGGCGGCCTGCAAGGGGTGCTCGTCGGCGCATCGGTGGCCTTCGCCGCCATCGGCTCGTCCGCGGCCTTCATCGTCAAGACCGTCGCGGAGATCGACCTGTGGAGCGCCTTTCTCGCGATCGGCACGCTGATGGTCATGCTGGCCGCGCTGTTCGGTCTGCTCGCCTGGCTCAAGCTGCGGCGCCGGGACGTCAGCGCGCTGCTCGAGGCCTGCGGCTGGGCGCTGAACAGCCGCATGCGCCTGGTCTATCCGCTGGCGCAGCTGTTCACGGTGCGGCCGGGCGTGCCCACGGGGGCCGTGGTCATCCACAAGGTCGCCAGCGGGCGCGGCACCTGGACCACGGTGCTCCTGCTCGGCCTGCTCGGGCTCTCGCTGTGGGTGATGCTCGCCCACCCAGAGTGGGTGCCCTCGCTCATTCCGGGCGGTGAGCCGACCATCCCGGAGGCTCAGGCGCCCTGAACGCGCTCAGGCTTTGGGCGGACGGTCGCCGCCGGCGGCCTTCTGCTCGGCCTCCAGCTTGCGCAGCTCCTCGCGGCGCTGCTCCAGCTCCTCCCACTCGCGCTCGATGTCCTCTCGGCGGGCGTCGGCGAGGGCGGACATTCGCGCGTGGATGTTCTGGACGAAGTGCAGGCTGACCACCAGGGCGATGATCCAGTTCGCCAGCTTCGCCGACCCGGAGAGGCCGGGGACCCCGACGATGATCACGCCCAGCACGACGACGATGTTCATCGCCTGCACGAGGTAGAAGACGATGGGCAGCTTCGCGTAGAGCGAGAACCGGATCAGGATCTGGTTCAGCCCCAGAATGACCAGCATCGCGACGAGGAGGTTGATCGGCGTGAAGACCATGGGGTCTCTCTAATTCACTCTGCCGACCGTCACAGCCCTACGTTGTCGATGAGGCGGGTCTGACCCAGGAAGGCGGCGACCAGGGCCCGCGCGGACTCTCCCGGGCTCAGCCGGGCGAGCGGGCGCAGGTGGACGTCGTCCACGATCTCCAGATAGTCGAGCCGGTCCACATCCAGCCTCTGACGCCCGATCTCCAGCAGCTTCTCGACCTCCTGCTCACCCGCGGCGCGCGCGTCGCGCATCGCGAAGAGGGCGCGGTGCAGGCTGGCGGCGCGCGCGCGGGCGACGGGGTCGAGGTAGGCGTTCCGGCTGGAGAGGGCCACCCCGTCCGCGTCGCGCACCAGCGGCCCCCCCAGCACGTCTACGTCCAGCGCGAGATCGGCGACCATGCGCTGGATGACCTTCAGCTGCTGGTAGTCTTTTTCGCCGAAGATCGAGACTGTGGGTTTTACGATGCCGAAGAGCCGGGCCACCGCCGTCGCCACACCCTCGAAGAACACCGGCCGCGAGCCGCCGCAGAGCCCTTCGGAGACCCCGCTCACGCGGACGCGGGTGCTGTGGCCCGGCGCGTAGAGCTCCGAGGGCATGAAGACCACGTCCACCCCCGCCGCCTCGCACTTCGCCAGATCGCCCTCCGCGTCGCGCGGGTAGCGGTCCAGGTCCTCGTGCGGCGCGAACTGCAGCGGGTTGACGTAGATCGAGACCACCAGCCA
>CAZKWG010001044.1:0-2155 GCA_964556105.1 uncultured Enterobacterales bacterium
ATGCTGGGCGCGATCATCGGCTCCACCCTCTTCTACAAGGTCCTGCGCAAGCGGCCCTTCTGGGTTCACGCCGACGCGATCATGTTCGGCTTCCCCGTGGGCTGGATCTTCGGCAGGCTGGGCTGCTTCACCGCGCACGATCACATCGGCAAGAAGAGCGACTTCTTCCTCGCGGTGGACTTCCCGGGCGGGCCTCGTCACGATCTGGGGCTCTACGAGGCCCTGCTCACGGTGATCATCGCCGTGACCTTCGTGATCCTGCGAAACCGGCCCTTCCGTCCAGGCCTGTTCGTGGCGCTCTTCGCGGCGATGTACGCCCCGATTCGCTTCCTGTTGGACTTCCTGCGCAACACGGATCTGGAGAACGCGGACGTGCGCTGGGCCGGCCTCACGCCGGCCCAGTGGGTCATGATCGCCTTCTTCGGGATCTCGCTGGTCCTGCTGCGGCGCTTCTGGGGCGCGACCGAGGGCCTGGTCACGCCAGGCGCCCCGTCGCCGCCCGCGGAGCCGCAGGGTTGAATGACTAGCCAGTCCTCGCCCACGGCGAGGACTGGCTACTCGCAGACCGGCTCGCCGGTCTCGCAGCCCTCGCAGTCGCTCTCCAGGACCTCGATGAGGGTGGTCTCGACCTCGGCGCCCGCCAGATCCTCGACCCGCAGGAAGACGCAGTAGGCCTCGCCGTCCGGGCAGGCCTCGCAGCTCGTGCCGATGATGGGGAGGAACGAGCAGAGGTCATCCGGCTCGAAGCCGATCCACTCCGAGACGTAGCGCGCGTCCAGCTCGCCCTGCAGGGTGCCGCCCTCGAAGCTGGCGCCGTCCTCGCTCCAGACGCCGCTGAAGTCCAGGTTGTAGACGGGGACCGGGTCGCCCTCGATGAGCGTCACCCAGACCTCCGGCGCCGTGGCGAGGACCGCCCCGTCGTCGTAGGCGGCGCCGTCCACGTCCGCGGTGGCGAGACAGTAGTCCTGGTGGGCCACAGCGTCGTAGAGGTCATCGGCGGCGATGCGCAGATCCACCGTGCCCGGGCCCGCGGCGGCGGCGCCGAGCAGACCGGGAACGAGCTCGTCGCCGAGCAGCGCCTCGAGGGCGGAGGGCTCGGTGATGGTGCCGTCGGCGAGGCTGAACTCCCAGGTGCGGCCGACCAGGTGATCGGGCGTCTCCAGGGCGATGGTGGTGAAGGCGAAGCTCTGTGAGCCTGTGCAGGTGCTGGCGGTGACGGTGTAGGTGGTGTCGTGCTCCAGCGCCGCGTCGGCCACCCAGGTCAGCGTGAGCCCGTCGTCCGTGACCGTGAACGTGCCGGGGATGTCGCTCTCCAGCGTCGCGCTCGGGTCGGCCTCGGAGATCACGACAGAAGGGACGGCGTCGATGGCGACATCGACGGCGCCGTCAGCGGGTTCGGTGCTCACGACGGCCGCGAGGCAGGGCGGGGGCTCGTCGGTCTCCTCCCCGCCGGTGTCGCCGGTGTCCGTGCTGGGCGTGCCGGTCTCCGTCTCGCCCTCGCCGGGGGTGGCCTTGTCGTCGTTCTCGCACGCCAGCAGCAGGGACAGCAGCAGGAAGCGGACCATGAAACCTCCATAGACAGGAAGTATATCTTCCCTTCCATGGAGTCGCCGCCCCTTCGTGATCGCGCGCCGACCGCCCCTACTCGGCGATCTCCTCCCCGCGCCACTCGGCCTCGCGGCGGTAGATGGTGCGCGAGGTGATGCCCAGCAGCGCGGCGGCGCGCGCCTTGTCCCCACCCACCAGCGCGAGCGTGCTCTCGATCATCTCGCGCTCCACGGTCTTGAGCGGCGTGCCGACCGGGAAGGAGAGCACGTTGGGGAGGGGCTGGAGCTGCCGCAGCGCGGGGGGCAGATCGGCGAGGCTCACGGTCTCGCCGCGGGCCAGGACGACGGCCCGCTCGATGGCGTTCTCCAGCTCGCGCACGTTGCCGGGCCAGCTCCAGGCGGTGAGCGCGTCCAGCGCGTCGGGGGCGATCCCGTGGATGGGGCGACGGTTGCGGCGGGCGTGCAGCGCCAGAAAGTGGCGGGCCAGCAGGGCCACGTCGTCCCGACGGTCGCGCAGCGGCGGCAGGTGCAGACGGATGACGTTGAGCCGGTAGTAGAGGTCCTCGCGCAGCTTCCCCTCGCGCACGGCGCTCTCGGGATCGCGGTTG
>CAZKWG010001045.1:0-2145 GCA_964556105.1 uncultured Enterobacterales bacterium
ACGAGAACGGCGACCCCATCCACCGCCACACCACGCTGACGCCGCTCCTGAACGACGACGGCACGGTGGACGTCACCAACGGCTACGCCGCGCCGGAGGACTACGGCGGCGACGCGAAGGTCGGGCGCGACGGCAAGCTGACGCCGGGCGCGGGCACGGACGTCACCATCGCCTACAACCCCGGCGTCAACGTCGGCGACACCTACAAGGAGTACCAGGAGGCCAACCCCTGGCTGGCCGGCTTCCGCAGCGACGTGATCCTCATGCACGAGGGCAACCACGCCCTGATGATGACGCACGGCACCTGCGATCCGCGCACCGTGCAGCGCACGGACAACCAGGCCAACCGGAAGGATCCGCTGATGGCCCAGGACGCCGCCAGCCGCATCTCGCGCACCGAGCACCAGGCGGTGGGGATCGGTCTGTACGCGAACGATCCCATGACGGAGAACGCCTACCGCGCCGAGCGACGCGCGCTGGGCGAGGCGGGGGCGAAGGGGCTGGTGGCCGGCGACGCCGAGCTGACCCAGCGCCTCTCGTACACGCCCTCGGCGGGACGGGCGGCGGTGCCGGCGCCCTCGGCGACGGGGATCACCGAGGCGGGCCCGTAGCGCGGCTCAGACCTCGTTGGCCGCCGCGCGGAGGAGGCCGGCCGGGTCCTCGCTCAGGTTCGCGCCGTGCCCGAAGATGATCCGCTCCAGATCCGGGGTCTCGGCGAGCCGCTCCAGGTGGGCCTTGAACGCGCGCTTGTCGTTGACGAGCGCCCAGCGGAAGAAGCGCGGCACGCTGACCTTGCCCGTCGGGCCCAGGAAGGCCTCCTGCGGGTAGGAGCGTTTGGGCAGGTTGAGCAGCGCGTCGTTGAAGACCAGCGTGGCGCCGCTCGCCGTGCGGATCTGCAGCACGCCCTCGCGCGCCTTGCAGCCCTCCAGGTGGATCAGCGAGATCTGCCCGTCTGAGGGCGCTTTCGTGTAGTCGCCGTCCACCGGCACCACCTGGCTGACCCCCTTGGTCGCGCCGCCCGGACAGAACACGGCGGCGTTCGGGTACCGATCCTTCCAGATGCGGGCGTCCATGCGGTGAAAGGCGTTGGGCACGACGAGGGCGGCGACCTTCCCGAAGGCGTCGAGATCGGCCATCCCGGCGTCGTCGAGGGCGATGGCGTTGTGGATGATCAGCCGGCCGTCGTCGAGGCGGGCGACGACCATCCGGCGCTGGACGGTGCCGTTCGCCATCATGCCCGAGACGTTCCACAGGTTCTCGGCGAGCTTCTCGATGGGCTTGTTGTCGAGCACAGTCCAGGTCGTGTACGCCTTGGCCACGGGCACCTCCGCGGGGGAGCTTAACGTGAGCGGGGTTCAGGGGGCTGGGGCGTCGCCGACGCGGGTGAGCACGCCTACGCCCAGGAAGAGGCCGTCGGCGTCGTGATGTCGCCGGAGCCAGCGGCGCAGGTGGCGGGTGTCATCGCGCAGGATGATGTTGGACCCCGTCCAGGTGGTCTGGCCGTCCTTCACCACCGCCCGCACCGTGCCGGGGATGAAGATGTCCAGACCCAGGTCCTGACCCTGGCGCGCGAAGAACCAGTCGGGGCTCAGCGCCGAGATCGTGAGCTGGCTGTCGTGAACGTGCAGGCGCAGGGGCCACGTGTACGCGCCGGTAGACGACGTGTGACCGGGTGCGATATCGGCCTGAGTCTGCGGCATCTGCGTGTAGAGATCGCCCTTCATCCGCCAGATCGGCAGCGGCCTCGGCGCCCCCCAGCCGTCGCCGTCCCGCTCGCGCACGCGCATCGCGCCGTCTGAGGCGTCGATGGCGTAGGTAGCCTCGCTGGGCGCGAGCGCCCAGGCCCCGATGAGCTCGGGGACGACGCGACCCTGGTCGGGCGGGACGAGGGGGTGTTCGGTGACGACCAGGGGGCCGTCGCAGGCGAGGAGGAGGAGGGTGAGGAGCATGGGGTTTGCCTGGGGTCAGGGGGACTCGGGAAAGGGGGGCGGGGTGAAGCCGTCGGGCCAGATGGTGAAGGCGTCCCAGTGGGTTCGAGCGTGGAGGTGGAAATGGGTGTTGGTGAGGTCGGCGCCGGACAGGTTTGCTCCGGACAGGTTTGCTCCGTGCAGGCTTGCTCTGGACAGGTTTGCTCCGTGCAGGCTT
>CAZKWG010001046.1:0-2132 GCA_964556105.1 uncultured Enterobacterales bacterium
ACCTCGACGCCCTGGGGAGCGACTGGCGCGCGCTGCTGCACGAGGACGCGGGCGGGCGCACGCTCACCCTGGTCGGCCGCCACACCACGCGGGGCGCGGAGGACGCCAGCAGCGATCCGGAGACCTCCTCCCACACCGGCGCGCGACGGCCGGTGACCCTGCGCGGCCACCTCGCCGGCGTTGGCTTCTGGGCGGGGCGCTTCGCCCGCAACCTGGGCCTGCCCGCGGGTCTCGTCCAGGACCTGGAGAGCGCCGGGCGCTGGCACGATCTCGGCAAGCTGGACCCTCGCTTCCAGCGCTGGCTGCACGACGGGAACCCGGTCGCCGCGGCGCGCGCCTCGGAGCCCATCGCCAAGTCCACGCTGCCCGCCAACGATGCGCGGGCTCGCCGACGCGCTCGCGAGCGCAGCGGCTACCCGCAGGGCGCCCGCCACGAGCTGATGTCCCTCGCCCTGCTCGAGGCCGCGCCGCAGGTCCGCGCCGAGGTCGAGGGCCGCGGCGGGGACTGGGCGCTGGTCTGTCACCTCGTCGCCAGCCACCACGGCTACTGCCGACCCTTCGCCCCGGTCGCGTTCGACCCTCAGCCGCTGACGCTCTCCTGGCAGGGCGCCCGCGCGAGCACGGCGCATGGCCTGGAGCGCCTGGACTCGGGCATCGCCGACCGCTTCTTTGCGTTGAACGCACGCTACAGCGCCCACGGCCTCGCCTGGCTCGAGGCCCTGCTGCGCCTCGCCGACCACCACCGCAGCGCGCTCGAGCAGCGGGGCGCAGACGAGGAGGGCTCATGAACGAGCACGTCCTGAGCGGGCTGGACGGCAGCAACCCGCTCGGCTTTCTGGCGGCGCTGGGGGTGTTGCGGGTGCTGGCCGACCTCGGCCACGCCGCGACCCTGCGCTGGCGGCTGGAGGGGCGCTGGACGCCCATCCTGAGCGTGGCGCTCGACCGGCAGGAGCTGCTGGTCCTGCTGGATCAGGATCGCCAGCGCTGGTCTACTGAGCCGGCGTTACAGCTTTGCTACAGCAAAGACGGTGGGCTCGGCGGCGCGATTCGGGATCTCAAACCCAGACCCGATGATCTGCGCCGCTGGCTGGCGGACCTGCTCGCGCAGGACGCGCCACGCTCCCTGGCCCTCGCCGCCGCCTTCTTCACCGAGACCGCGCAGGACAACAACGGCAACACCAAGCCCACCGCCCTGCACTTCACCGCCGGGCAGCAGCAGCTCCTCGCCATGGCGCTGGAGCTGCAGCGCCAGCTCACGCCGGACGACCTCGCGGAGGCCCTCTTCGGCCCCTGGCGCTACCGACGCGAGCTGCCCGTCTTCGCCTGGGACAGCAGCGCGTCGCGCGACTACGCGCTGCGGGCCACCGACCCGTCCAAGGACAAGAAGACCGGCGTCCCGGGCGCGGACTGGCTCGGGCTGATGGCCCTGCCCATGCTGCAGGTGATGCCGGCGGGAGACCGCGTGCTGACCCCCGGCTGCAGCGGGGGCTGGAAGACCGGTCAGTTCACCTGGCCCCTCTGGACCGTCCCGCTCCGCGCGCCCACCGCCCAGTCCCTGCTCTCGCTCGGCGGCCTCGCCGACCTGAGCGCGCGCGAGCGGCAGGCCCGCGGCGTGGGCGCCGTGTTCTCCAGCGGGATCCGCCGATCCGACCAGGGGGGCTACGGCAGCTTCCGGCCCTCGCGTCCGGCCTGAGACCTCTCTCGACAGAATTGCTTTCTTGGAGGAGCGCCCAATCCATGCTGTGGAGCTCTCGATGTCCGATCTTCCCCTCCTCCCCGTCCGCATGCTCAACGAGCATGCCTACTGCCCCCGTCTGTTCGCCCTCATGTGGGTCCACCAGGAGTGGGCCGAGAGCGGCGACACCCAGCGAGGAAAGACCGTTCATCGCCAGGTAGACGCCGGCGGCGGCGAGCTGCCCCGCGACGCCGAGGCCCCCGTCATCGCCCGCAGCGTCGAGCTCTCCGACGAGACGCTCGGCCTCATCGCGAAGCTCGATCTGGTCGAGGGCGAGGACGGCAAATACATCCCCGTGGACTACAAGAAGGGCGAGGCGCCGCCCGTGCCCGAGGGCGCCTGGGAGCCCGAGCGCGTGCAGGTCTGCGCCCAGGCCCTCCTGCTGCGCGCCAACGGC
>CAZKWG010001047.1:0-2129 GCA_964556105.1 uncultured Enterobacterales bacterium
GCACGGCGGCGAACCTGGCGGCGATGGTGGTGGCGGCGAAGCTGGGCGCCGAGCGTCGGCCTCCGACCGCCCAGGAGCGGCAGACCCTGCGCGGCTACTCCGGCTGGGGCGGCCTCAGCATCGAGGGCGCGGCGTCGAAGTTCCCCGAGGGCTTTCCGGTCCCCGAGGCCCGCGGGCTCATCCACGAATACTACACGCCCTCCAAAGTCGCGGCCGAGATCGCCCGGACTGTGCAGGGTCGGATCGACACGCTGCCCGACGAGGAGGGCATTATCCACGCCCTGGAGCCCTCGGCCGGCATCGGTCGGATGCTCTCGGCGTTCTCGGGCTCCGCCTTCAGCGAGCTGGTCTGGCACGCCGCCGAGTGGTCGGAGCTGTCCGGTCGTATGTTGCAGGCGCTCTACCCGAAGCTCGACCTGTACCAGGGCCCCTTCGAGCGCTGGGTCCGCGAGCGAGGCGCTACCTGGAGCGGTCGCCTCAGCCTGGTCGTGTCGAACCCACCCTACGGCGCCCGCGGGGCCGCGCTCGCCGAGGATCCAGACCGCGCCTATCGCGAGAAGCGGGCCTACGCCTACTTCCTGCGGCGTGGACTCGATCTTCTGGCCCCTGGTGGCCTCGGCGTCTACCTCATCCCTTCGGGCTTCCTGACCGCGAACACGGTCGAGCTGCGCTCGCTGCGGGAGCAGGTGCTCAAGCGCCACCACCTGGCCGCCGCCTTTCGGCTCCCGAGCGTGAAGCCCGGCGGTCGCGAGGCCCTGTTCCCCGGCGCCATGCTGGTCACGGATCTGCTCTTTTTCCGTGCTCGCGGCGGCGAGCTGCCGGCGGTGGACGTGGGCGACGAGGGCATCCTCGACGGCGCCTACTTCCAGGAGTTCCCGCGCCACCTCCTCGGCCGAGAGCTGGGCCGTGACGCGGGCGACGACGATCAGACGAAGAAGCCCCGCTACGGCTACCAGGTCGAGGGCATGTTCAGCCGGCTCCCGAGCTTCGAGGAGCGTCCGATCTGCGCGGACTGCCGGATCATCCCCCTCCAGGCGACGGGCGGCACCGCGGCGCCTCGCGTTGGCGTGACCCGCCAGATCCAGGATGACACCGCCGGCCTGTCCGACGAGCTCGCCGCCGCCGTCTCGCTCGGGATGCGCGTGGATCGCTACCTCGCGCTGGTCGCGGCGGGCAACGCCGAGGAGCCCACCCAGCTCTGGAGCGAGCTGCACGAGGCCCTGCGCGCCTGGGTCAGCCGCTACGGCAACCCGAGCGTCCATCCCGGCCTCCAGCAGGTCGTGCAGAGAGGCACGACCGGCGCCGAGCGCTTCATCTCGGCGTTCACCAGGACCGGCACCCTCATCCCCGGCCTGCTGAACGCGCCTCCCAGGCCCGAGCCGCGCTACACGGGACGCCCGGACGACGTGGTCGCCCAGGCCGAGCTGCTCTACCGCTCGGGGCGTGGGCTCACGGTCGCCGATCTGTGGAGCTTCCACGAGGCACTCGGCGGCCCGCTCGACCGCCCTGGCGTCGTGCGCAGGGTGCTGGCTGGCGGCTGGTGCCTGGACGGCGAGAGCTGGAGCGAGCTGATCCCTCCGTCCGCGTATTACACGGGCGACCTCTGGCCCAGGTACGACCGGGCTTCAGCGCGGGCGAAGCGCGAGCCCATCGCTCTCTCTCCCCACATGCCCGCCGAAGCATACCAGGCGCAGGCGGCGCTTCAGGCTCAGAAGCTGCTCGAGACCATCGCCCCTGCCGTCTTCGACGACATCGACGGCATCAGCCCTCGCCAGGGCTGGGTGCCGCTCGACATGACCGCCGAATGGATCAACGAGGTCCTCTCGAAGTACAACTACAACCGCGTGACGTTGGAGCGGAAGGACGGCCTCGTCCTGATTCAGGGCTGGGAATACGAGGGGCTCGACAAGAGGACCACGTCTGGCGCGATCCACCCTGAGATGTTGCTGCTGGTCGGGTGGATGAACCACGACAAGACGCTGTTCAGCCCGCCGAAGGAGCGCGAGGGCGAGACCGACAAGGACATCGACCAGCGGCGCCTCGCCAAGGCGGCCGAGTGGGAGGCGGCGTTCAAGGGCTGGGCTGGGGCGACACCCAGGCGTCGCCAGCGCATCGAGGACGCCTACAAC
>CAZKWG010001048.1:0-467 GCA_964556105.1 uncultured Enterobacterales bacterium
ACCCGGATGCCGTGCATGAACTTGTCGGAGCTGCGGCTCTCCGGGGTCATGACGCCGCCCTCCTTGACGAAGTGCAGCTCGTAGCCCAGCTCTTCCAGGGTGATGTAGTCCTTGATGTTGCGGTAGAGCCGGTCGGTCTTCTCGACCAGGATGGCCTTGCAGGTGGGCCGAGACTTCAGGTACTTCAGCATCGCGCCGAACTGCTCGCGGCCGGACTGCTTGGCGGTCTCGATGTCCACGAACTCGGCGACCACGGCGAAGTCCATGCGCTCGGCGTAGGCGCTGAGCAGGCGCTGCTGGGCCGGGATGCTGAAGCCCTCACGCTCCTGGTCCTTCGAGGAGACGCGCGCGTACATGACCGCCTCCGTCATGGGCTGGGGCGCGCGCCCGCCGCCGGCCTTCGGTGCCGAGCCCTCGGAAGCGGTCGAGCGGATCGCTGCGCGGCTGCGCGGAGCTGTCGGATTGTT
>CAZKWG010001048.1:477-2129 GCA_964556105.1 uncultured Enterobacterales bacterium
AAGTTGACATATTCTTGGGCGGTTGGCAAGGGGGCGCCCTACGAAAGAACGTAGCGTATCCAACAATGTGGACACTATCTGTCCGCCATGCTCTCGCCACGATTGATCAGACCTGTGGGTCCTGTAATCCTGTTCAGACGACGACCAGCGTGAGAGAGCGCGATCGTGACCCTGCGTGAGCCGCTGACGGACCTGGCCCTCCCACCTCCGACAGAGGAGGCATCCGGGACCTGGTCCGCGCGCGGGACCACGCTGGGCCAGAGCCCGGAGATCGTCGCTCGCTCCCAGCGCTCCGCCCTGGAGGCAATGACAGGATTCACGGACGCACCCGCTTCTGGAGCGCTCTCGGACAGGGGGAGCGAGGGCGATCTCGCCGACCCGGAGTGGCTGATCGAGGTCGTGAACGCGCTCGGGCGGCACCGCTGGCCGGTCTGGGAGCTGGCGGGGCGGGCTCCAGGCGCTGGGGGCAGCGCGACGGCACACCTGGGGCCGATGCTGGAGGCCCGGATCCGCCCGGCGCTGGTGGTGCGCAGGCACGTGGAGGTGCGCATCGAGGTGCGGGAGCAGGGCGCCGACGTCGAGATCCGCGTCCAGTCGAGCGGGCCGCCCCGGCGGGGAGCCGGTGGGGAGGTGCGGCTGGTCGTGACGGACCTGCTGGTCTTTGATCGAGCGCGCGGGCGGCTGCGCTTGGCGGTGGAGCACCCGGCGCGGCGCGCGCTCTACCAGTCCGCCGTCGGCGAGGTGTTATTCGCCGATCCTGGCTGGTTCTCGGCGCCCACGGTCACGCTCGCCCCCTTCCTGGCCTCGCCGGAGGGCGCGCTTCGACCGACGCGAACCGTCGGCCACGCCCAGGTGGTGGGCGTCGAGCTGGGCGGCGACGCGCCCGAGGACGCGTTCACCCTCGTCGGGGCCCGCGTGCTCGAGCGGCTGCGCGCGCTGGACCTGGGCGACCAGCTCGACCAGCTCCAGGCGCTCACCCTCGACCTGCAGCTCGACACGCGCGAGGCCCGGATCGAGATCCGACCGCCGCACCTGATCGTCTACGACCGCCCGCGTGAGGAGCCCGCCGTGCGCGCCTTTCTCGTCGAGCGCGGCCTGCGGGGAGGATCTAGGGGGACGTGACCCACGGCTGCTGGTCTCTGCTCGCGGAGGGGTTGGGCCGACAGCGGCCAGCGGCGGCCTGGGAGGCTGCGTGTGGGGTCGGGCGCGTCGCCGAGTGGATAGAAGCGGGCCTGCTGAGCGTGATCCCGGCGCGCCCGGGGGCGAGCTGGCCGTGCGTGGACAACGTGCGGCCCGGCTGCGCGCGGCGGGTCGTGGCGCGGGGGAATGGTCTGGCGGCAATCTGCGGCCACGCGCCCGCGAGCTGTGCTGTGCAGGTCCTGGCGCCCGGGGCGGGCCTGGTCACCATCGAGCGCGAGGTCTTCCTGGGGGCGCTGGCGCGGGGCCTCGGCATCGAGACCCGTGTAGAGGATCGCGGCGGGCCTCGGCCGGTGCTGCTGGGGGAGCGGGTGATCGCCGAGGCGCGGGTCCGGTTTCTCTGGCTGGATCGACCGCGGTGGTCGGGGCTGGGGGAAGCGCTCTATCGGATGGCGAGCGGCTCGGGGCTGACGGCGCTGGTGCTATTGGTGGCGCACCCGAGCCAGGTGCCGGCG
>CAZKWG010001049.1:0-2127 GCA_964556105.1 uncultured Enterobacterales bacterium
CGAGCAGAAGGCCACCGGCAGCCAGAGCCTGAAGATCCGCCACAACCGCAACTTCGGCTACTACATCGAGGTCACCCAGGCGAACCTGGACAAGGTGCCGAAGCGCTGGTTCCGCAAGCAGACGCTCACCAACGCCGAGCGCTTCACCACCGACGAGCTCAAGGAGTTCGAGGAGAAGGTGCTGGGCGCCGACGAGCGCCGCAAGTCCATGGAGTACGAGCTCTTCGTCGCGCTCCGGGGCCGCGTCGCCGCCGCCATTCAGCGGGTGCAGCGCGCGGCGGTCTCCGTCGCCTGGCTGGACGCCGTCGCCGCGCTGGCCGAGGTCGCCATCACCAACCGCTACGTCCGCCCCGAGGTCGACGCCAGCGCGGACCTGGAGATCATCGCCGGCCGCCACCCCGTCGTCGAGGCGATGGGCTTCGAAGAGCGCTTCGTTCCAAACGATATTGTTTTCAAACAAGATCGTCGGCTCATCGTCCTGACCGGCCCGAACATGGCGGGAAAGAGCACGGTGATGCGGCAGGTCGCGCTGATCTCTTTGATGGCCCAGATGGGCAGCTTCGTCCCCGCCGAGCGCGCTCGCGTCGGCCTCTGCGACCGCGTCTTCGTCCGCGTCGGCGCCTCCGATGACCTCGCTGGTGGCCGCAGCACGTTCATGGTCGAGATGAGCGAGACGGCCCTGATCCTGAACCAGGCGACCAGCCGCAGCCTGATCCTGCTCGACGAGATCGGCCGCGGGACCAGCACCTACGACGGGCTCGCCATCGCCTGGGCCGTCGCCGAGGCCGTCCACGATCGCCTGCGCTGCCGCGCCCTCTTCGCCACGCACTACCACGAGCTCATCGCCCTGGCCGACGAGCTGCCGCGCGCCTGCAACCAGCACATCGCCGTCAGCGAGTGGGGGGAGCGCGTCGTCTTCCTGCGCGCGCTGAAGGAGGGGGGCGCGAGCCGCAGCTACGGCATCCAGTGCGCCCGCCTCGCCGGCCTGCCCGACCCGGTGGTGGAGCGCGCCCGCGCCCTGCTTGTTGAGCTGGAGCGCCGCCCCCGCGCCGGCGGCCCTTCCCGGCAGCTCTCCCTCTTCGGCGCGCGCGAGAACCTTGAGGTAAAGCCTCAGGGGTCTCCTGCTGCGGCTCCTCCAGACCCTCAGGTATTTCATGAAGAGTGGGTGCGGGCTGACCCATTACGCCGGGAGATCCGTGATCTCTCGCTCGACGATCTTACGCCGCGACAGGCCCTGGAGACGCTCTACAAAATTCGAGAGATCGCCGGACGGGACGCGGCCAGCTTGAAGTAAGACTGGAAGGGTGGACCAGAAGGGCAGGGGAGGGGAGCCGCGGTGGAGCATGCGATCGAGGGCTTCCTGGCCTGGTGCCGGGTGGAGAAGGGGCTGGCCCGCAACACGCTCCTGGCCTACGCCCGCGATCTGCTCCACCTGCGCGCGTTCCTCGACGCGCGCGGTCTCCGCGATCCGGAGGCCGTCTCGCGCGCCGATCTCTCCGCCTGGATGGGCGCGCTCGCGGACGAGGGCCTCTCGCCGCGCAGCGTCGCCCGCCACCGCGTCGCCGCGCGCCAGCTGTTCCGCTATCTGCTCGATGAGGGGATCATCGAGGAAAATCCCTGTGATCTGCTCGACGGCCCCAGCGCCGGCCGCCACCTCCCGGAGACGCTCAGCGAGGCCCAGGTCGAGCTGCTGCTCGCGGCCCCCGACCGCAGCGCGCCGATCGGCCTGCGCGACGCCGCGATGCTGGAGCTGCTGTACGCGACCGGCCTGCGCGTCAGCGAGCTGGTCGGCCTGCGGCTCTCGAACATGCGCGACGGCTGGCTTGTCGTGAGAGGGAAGGGGAGCAAGGAGCGGATCGTCCCGTTCGGTGATCAGGCCGGCGCGACCCTGGCCGCCTGGCTGCGCTCGCGCGAGGATCTGGCGCTCAAGTCCGTCATCGCCACCGACCCGTTCCTGTTCCCGGCGCGCCGCGGCCGACCGATGACCCGCCAGAACTTCTGGGAGCGCATCTCTCACTACGCGCTGGTCGCCGGCATCAAGGGCGCGGTCTATCCCCACCGCCTTCGCCACGCCTTCGCGACACACCTGCTGGCCCACGGCGCCGATCTGCGCGCCCTGCAGATGAT
>CAZKWG010001050.1:0-1311 GCA_964556105.1 uncultured Enterobacterales bacterium
AGGATCCGGAAGCCCCGACCTGCCCCGCCTACTCGGGCTTCTCTGCCGTAGGCACCGTCTGGGACTATACGATGGCGCTTCCGGGTATCGAGGGTTGGGAGCGTGCCCAGCTCGTGTCGCTGGACACCGAGACCGGTCAGGTCAGCCTGGAGATCGATGGGGTCTACCTTGGGGGCGGCTGGTCGTTCAGCTTCCAACGCGTCGAGCGCTACCAGTGCACCGCTACCCAGGTGCTGCTCCTCGGCACCGACATCGAGGGGACGGTCACGAACGGCGTCACGACGGTCCCGATGGACTCGTCGGGCACCTGGGACCCCGGGATGCTGATCCTGGAGGTGGACACGGTGGACGGTGTGCCGGTCTCGAGCTGGGAGTCGAGCGCGACGACGACGGTGACCTGGACCGATGGCCGGACATGGACGGATGACTACCTCGATTATCCCTTCGAGACCGGCGCGTTCGAGACCCTCTCGCTGCTCGGCACGACCGTCGAGGCGGTCACCGTCCAAGTCGATCTCTATTCTTCGACGTCGAGCACTCGCGATGCCTACTTCGTCCCCTGGATCTGGTGGTCCCCGGATCTTGGGATGGTCAAGCGCGGCGGCCTGACGCTGGACGCGTACGCGCTGGGGACCGGCGTCGTCATGGACTGAACCCAACAGGAGATCACCGATGGCCAGCACCACACGTCTGCTCGACCGGGTCACCCTCACGGAGGGGGATCGCCTGAGCGCCGCCGCGTGCAGCAGCCACAGCGCCGGTGCGGGTCAGCCTGTCGCGCACGGGGCGAAGCTGGCTTCACGCGCCACGCTTCACGCGCTATGTCGGCTGGATGACCGCGGGCAGCTTCTCCAGCGCCGCGGTCGTCACGGTGGACCTGGTCGCGAAGCCCTGAGGCGAGGGGTCTTCGGGTCTGGCGAGAATTCCTGACGTTTTCGAGTAGCTCCTCTATTCTGTGAGCGTGATCTACCGCTGTCACGCGAAGGAGCTCCCATGACCTCACGACCTCTTCAGAACACCCTCGCGCTCGGCCTGGCGCTCAGCGTGTTGCCGCTCGAAGGCTGCGTGCCCAAGGGTGGGCCGTCGGTGACAGACAGCGCGCCAGGCGTTGAGACGGGGATGGGAGAGACGAGGGATACGGCAGGTACGGAGTGGCCAGCGCTGGTGTGTCCGAGTTGGATAGGAGGGCCGAGTATGGGGCTGGACGACCCGCCGGGTTTAAGGTTGCATGTGCAACTGCCAGCGTTGGAGTGGTCTGGCTACGTCTATACTTATCCAGGTCCCACTGCAAGCGATTACTATCGGCTTCAA
>CAZKWG010001050.1:1321-2125 GCA_964556105.1 uncultured Enterobacterales bacterium
GGCTTCAAGTTTCTTCTGTATTCCACGTTTTCGACTTCTCCACAGGACTCATTGTCTACCAGTACATCACCTGTAACGATGAGGGGGCGTTTCTGATGCATGAGGAGTGGGTCGCTTGGGCGTCCACTACCGGAGCCAGCGACCTCTTGGAGTCAAGGAGCTCCATCGAGTACGATCCCTGGGTGTTGCTGATTCCCGCGGATCTCGAGGTGGGCACCACCTGGGAGATCGACAGCCAGCGCGAGACGAAGTTGGGCACAGGTGAGGTGGAGGCCGACCGCATCACCGAGACCCGTCAGGTGACGGCGATGGAGACGGTGTTGCTGTTCGGCGATGAGCCGTGGCCTGCGGTGCGCGTCGAATCGAGCACGGGTCAGCGCTGGTGGTACGGAGAGGAAGTTGGGCTCATCGGGATGGACAGCATGAGCGCCCTGAACTGGCATGAACTCGGCCCAGAAGGTTATCCTGCCCTCGACGCGTTCGCGTCGCCCTCCGCCCCGACACCGCCCACCCCAGAGGTGGAGGATCCGGAAGCCCCGACCTGCCCCGCCTACTCGGGCTTCTCTGCCGTAGGCACCGTCTGGGACTACACGATGGCGCTTCCGGGTGTCGAGGGTTGGGAGCGTGCCCAGCTCGTGTCGCTGGACGCCGAGACCGGTCTGGTCAGCCTGGAGATCGATGGGGTCTACCGTGGGGGCGGCTGGTCGTTCAGCTTCCAACGCGTCGAGCGCTACCAGTGCACCGCCACGCAGGTGCTGCTCCTCGGCACCGACATCGAGGGGACGGTCACGAACGGCGTCACGA
>CAZKWG010001051.1:0-2125 GCA_964556105.1 uncultured Enterobacterales bacterium
TTTGTCGATGTAGCGACTCAGCATCCCGCCATTCACCAGCACCGGCAGCTTCGGACCCCGCGTCGAGCGCCCCGGGCTGGTCGGGAAGCTGCCGGTTCGACCCGAGGTTCAGGCCCAGAACGAGGTGCGCGCCAACCCCGCCCCGTCGGCGGTGAAGCAGGTCGCCATCCCCGCCGAGGGCGCGCGTCGCAGCGTCAGCTCGGGCGGCGGGAGCGTGCCCAAGGGGATGTTGACCCGCGGGGGGCGCCTCTCGCTCGGGGCGGCGACCGTGGTCACGACGGAGTCGGAGGCCGACGGGCCCGAGGTCATCGAGGTCGTCCGCGTCACCGCCCCGCGACCGGAGCCCGCACGCGCGGTGGAGCCCGCACGCGTGGTGGAGCCCGTCCGTGTGGTAGAGCAGCCCGTCCGCGTGGTGGAGCAGCCCGCTCGCGTGGAGTCGGCCCGCCCCGCGCCTCCAGCCCCTCCGCCGCGCTCAGAGCCTGTGCTGGTGGCGCCGCCCGCGCCGAAGCCGCCGCCGCCCGCGCCGAAGCCGCCGCCGCGGCCCCCCATGCCCGGCCAGAAGAGCGGGGATGGCCTCGACGATCTCTTCGCCGCCTCCGCGCAGGAGGGCCGCATGCGCATCGGCAAGGCCAAGGCCGTCACGGGCGTCGCCGCCGCGGACACGCCGGAGGCGCCGAAGCGCAACCCGGTGTCGCTGCCGAAGCCGGTCCTGCCGGGCGATCTGCCCAAAGCGAAGCCCGGGGACGGCTGATCAGGGCGCCGCGGTCCCGCCGGCTTGCAGGTTGGCCGGGCAGTCGGAGCGGGTCTCGATGCGATAATAGCCCAGCTCGTCCGCCCAGTACTCACCTTGGAAGGGCCAGACCTGCGTGCCCTTCTTCATGCGCTGCTTGCGGCTGACCTGCTCCTTGGCGTCCTCGATCTTGCCGGTGATCGCCGCCTGCTCATACAGGCGGGTCTCGAACTGCATCATGTCCAGCCGGTTGATCTCGCTGTCCGTGAGCATCGTGTCCAGCCGATCGGCCATGGCGTTCGCCTCCTGGCGGATGCGCTCGCCCTCCGCCTGGATGAGCGCGGCGCGCCGGTCGGAGACCCACGCCTCGACCTGGGCCGCGAACGGGTTGGCGGAGACCGCCTTGAGGCGCTTGACCTCGTCCTCGGCGTACTGAACGGCGCTCAGGCTGTCCAGAAAGCGCTGCTCGTCCACGTACAGGCGCGAGAGCGCGGCCGGCATCTCCTTGGGCAGGCGGTCGTCCTCGACCACCGTGCGCATGGCGTCGAAGATGGAGGCGGCGTCCAGCGAGGCGGCGGCGCGCAGCTCAGCCAGCTGCGGCTTGTAGTGCTCCTGGAACTCGCTGATCCCGCGGCTGGCGTCGGGGAACTTGCAGAGCAGGAAGAGGCTGTAGACCCGGAGCATGTCGGCCTCCGGGAAGTACCAGTCCTCGAAGAAGGGCGTGTTCAGCGTGTGCAGGCGCGAGAGCGCGCCGTTCACGTCGGTCAGCCGGAAGTGCGACCAGGCCCGCTCGAACTGCGCCTCGGGCCAGAACGCGCTGGCGCGGTCAACCGTGTCGTACAGCTCGATGGCCCGCGGGAAGTTCTCCGACGCGAAGTAGGCGCGCGCCAGGTTCATGCGGATGGCGTTCTTCAGGCGGTCAGGCTTCTTCGCCTCGTCCGCCGCGGCCTGCGCCGTGAGCAGCGGCACGAGCGCGTCGCGCGACCTGCCCTGGATGGAGAGCACGACCCCCTCCAGCGAGCGGGCCTCGGCGAAGTAGGGGTCGCTCGCCTGGACCATCTTCAGCAGGCCGAGGGCCGCGCCGAAGTTGTCGTTGTGATGGGCCTCGCGCGCCGCGAGATACGCCATGCGGCTGCGCGTCTCGGCGTCCACGTCCAGGCCCACGTTGGTGCCGAAGACGGGCTCGAGCAGCGCGGTGTCGCCGACCTTGTCGCCCAGCGCGATGGCGTCCCTGGCCACCGAGGAGACGGCCACGGCGTCCGCCGACAGCGCGCGCTCGTAGGCGACCAGCGCGCCATAGGGCAGGTCGAGGTCGGTGAGCACGCTGCCCAGGCGGGCGTAGGCCTCGGCGTGGAAGACGGCCTGCGCGGGGTCCTCGACCAGGGCCACCAGACC
>CAZKWG010001052.1:0-2120 GCA_964556105.1 uncultured Enterobacterales bacterium
GCCCAAACCGGTGGAAAAAAGGTCTCCCTGGCCGACCTGATCGTGCTGGGCGGCGTGGCGGCCATCGAGAAGGCCGCGGCCGACGGCGGGCTGACCGTCTCGGTGCCCTTCGTGCCCGGCCGCATGGACGCCACGCAGGAGCAGACGGACACCACCTCCTTCGAGTACCTCCGCCCGAACGCGGACGGCTTCCGCAACTACCTCACCGACGAGGTGAGCGGTCGGCCGGCGGAGGCGCTCATCGAGAAGGCGGACCTGCTCGGTCTGACCGTGCCCGAGATGACCGCGCTCGTCGGCGGCATGCGCGTGCTCGGCGGCAACGCGGGCGGGGCGAAGGACGGCGTGTTCACGACCCGGCAGGGCACGCTGAGCGCCGACTTCTTCACGAACCTGCTCGACCTGTCCACCACCTGGAAGCCCGCCGCGAACAAGTACCACTTCGAGGGCGTCGGCCCCCGCGGGTGAGGCGCGCTGGACGGCGACGGAGGTGGACCTGGTCTTCGGCTCCAACGCCGAGCTGCGGGCCGTGGCGGAGGTCTATGCCTATGATCCGCAGGCCTTCGCGCAGGCCTTCGTGTCTGCATGGGTGAAGGTGATGAACGCTGATCGCTTCGATCTCGAGGGCTGAGGCGGCGTCGCGGGGAGGGGCCGTCGATCCGTCGGGATGTTCTGATGGGTCGGCGGCCCTTTTGTTTTGTCGGTTTGGCCTGGTGTCGGGTGAGCGGCGCGCTGGAAGGGGGAGGGGGCGCTGTGCCTCCTGGCGAAAACGCGCTTTGAGAGGGGTACAAAACTAAAACTACAATATTTAGTTTTTATAGGATCTGCCCCTTCAATCTCTGCTGAGCCACGCTGTGACCGCCGCCACCACGCGCCTCGGGTCGCACGCATACAGATCGGCTCCGCTGAACGGGTTGAGCTCCAACAGCCGCAGCTCTCCGGCGCTGATGCAGACATCCAACACGTAAACGTCCTCCGGTGGCTCCATCTCGAGGGCGATCTGTTGCGCGTAGCGCCAGGGCGCTCCACCCGGCTCATCGGGCAGCGCTGCACGCCCGTCTGCCTGATAGGCGCTGCCCGCGACGACCTGTTGGCCGACCACGACGTAGCGCCACTCGGCGGTGATGGGTCGCACGGGCGCCACGATCACGGGCAGTGAGGGATCCTCGTAGTAGTACCCGTGATCCAGCGCGGTCAGGCTGAGCTGCGCGCGTTGGAGCACACGACCCGAGAACGGCTTGAGCGGGCTGTCCGGTCGTACGAACAAAGGGTTGAGATCGGGCGGCGTGGCGACCAGTCCGTTCGCCGGCATGCAGGTCCAGTCGGCGTTGAGCAGCCAGCGGCGGGCTCGCGGGTACCAGGCCGTGCAGGCGAAGGCCGTTGTGTCGCAGTAGGCGCCAGGCGCCCAGGTCAGGGTGCGGCGAATCCGGTCGGCGTTTCCCAGGCTGCCGTGAAAGACCACCGGGGCGGGGTAGCTCGGTGGGCCATCGTCCCACAGGGCGTCGTCCCAGCGGCTGACCCGATGGCCTGCCGCGAGGGCGGCGGGACCCAGATCGCAGCCGCTACCGAACACGCCATGCTCCAGAATCCAGCGCATTGCTCTTCCTCTCCACTCGGTCGGGTGCGAACTCGGTAGGCCCGCGCTGCGTCCTGTGGTTCACGTCAGGCCTGGCCTGGACATATCCTGGTGTCAGGCAATGCGTTGTGTGTCTCTCGTCCCGGCCTCGACTCCCAACGCTCCTCGTTCCCCCGATTCCATTGCCTGACTGGAGTTGACCCGATTTCGTGGACACCCTCGAACGAACGAGGAAGAGTGTCCCGATGCCGAGAAAGACCTACCCCCTGGAGTACCGTCAGCGCCTCGTCGAGCTGGTCCGCGCCGGCCAGAGCCCCGAGATGCTGTCACGGGAATACGAGCCGAGCGCCAAAACAATTCGCGAGTGGGTGGAGCGTGCCGACGCCATCGATCGCGGCAAGGGCGGGATGACCGAGGCCGACAAGGACCGTCGGATCCGCGAGCTCGAACAGCAGCTCGAGATTGAGCGAGAAGAGAAGGAGATCCTAAAAAAAGCCGCGGCCTGGTTCGCGCGGGAGAGCGGATCGATCCCCAAGCGGGGTTCGCG
>CAZKWG010001053.1:0-2118 GCA_964556105.1 uncultured Enterobacterales bacterium
GCCCGCCTCGGTCGGCCGGATCAGCGCCGACTTTGGCCACTCGGCCTTCACCACGACCCGCTGCTCGCCCGCGTGCTCGAATCGAGGGAGCTCTACCGTGACGCCGTCGGGGAGCCCTTCGGCAGCGATGCAGGTGGTTCCGGGCGGCGCGACGCGGCCCAGGCGCCCCAGCACGAGCTGGTGGCGGCTGCCGGGCGTCAGCGCGGACCAGCCGGTATAGGCTTGCGGGTGCCAGTAGCCGCCATCGGAGGCCGCGAACCCCACGCCCATCGTGCGCACGAAGACCGCCTCGTCGGCGGGGACGGCGACCCGGATCTCCAGGGGGCTGGCGCGCTTCGCGACGATCTCGGCGACCTGTGCGTCCATCTCACGGGCGAGGACTACGGTGCCGTCCACCTCGATCTCCAGCGTGTGGGTGTCCACTACCAGGGTCGCGAAGCCGGCGGGTGGCTTGCCGGTGGGGGCCCCCGCGAGCGCGTCGAGCTGATAGCTCAGCGCTCTCTGCTGCGCGGGGGTGAGCTGCGCTCGATCCAGGGTGGCCAGCGCCTCGCGCTGGCGCGCGCGCCGAGGTGGCGTCGGCCCGTCGCTCGGCCAGAGCGGCCGGAGGGCCTCCAGCGCCGCTCCGGCATAAGGGCCGCGCCGCGTATGCTTCGCCAGCGAGGGCACGTCCAGACCGAGGTCGTCCATGAACGCCGCAAAGTCGCCGCTCTGCGACTCGCCGCGCGTCCAGGGCAGCGCATCGCCCACCAGCAACCGCAGCTCGGGAAGGCGGATCTCTTCCGCCGTGAAGACGACCTCCAACCCATACGCCTCCAGCGCGCCAAGCAGGTTGTTCGGGTTCGGCTCGGCCTCGAGGAGCCAGGCGCCATGCCAGACACGGGCTCCCGAGAGCCGGATATCAGCGTCGAAGCTCATGTCCGACGCATCCAAGGTCAGCGCGGAGAACTCGTCACCATGCTGAAACTCGGCGTCTCGACAGCCGGCGGGCACCGTGACCTTCACCGCGCCCTTCCACGGCGGCGGCACGGCCAGCGGCACCAGGGTCGTGCGCGGCGCAGCCCAGCAGAGCTGCACGCCTGGCGCGCTCCCCAGCTCGCTGAGCCCGCTCGGGCGCGGGGCTACAACGACCGTCTCGACGTTCGCGAACAGCGGACTCCACGGTGCGTCGTCGGGCAGAACAGGCATTCTGGTTCTATACCCTGCCCTCCTTTGCCGCGGAGCGCCTCACTTCAGCGGCACGGCCACCAGGCGCTGGCTGTCCTCGCGCTTGACGCGCAGCAGCGCGACGTCGCCCTCGCCGAGCGCCTTGTTCAGCTCGTCCACGGTCTTCACCGGGCGCTGGTTGACGCTGACGATGATGTCGCCGCGGGCGAGCTTCTCGGACAGCGGGCTGTCGTCGGAGATGCCGGTGACCATCACGCCCTCCGCCCCGGGCTGGAAGCGCGCGGCGGCCTCGACCGTCAGCCCGAGGCGGGTCAGCGGGCTGGTCGCGGCGCGGGCCGGGCTCTCCTTCCCGGCAGACGGCGCCTTCTCGGGGGTGGAGAACTGGCCGCGGGCCAGGGCCTCCTCCTCGGGGCGCTCGGCCAGGGTCACGCTGAGCTTCTTCTCCTTGCCGGCGCGCAGGAGGGTGACCTCCATCTTCTGGCCGGGGCGGCGCGCGCCGACGGCGCGGATCAGCTCCTCGCTCGATCCGAGGGCCTTGCCGTCCAGGGCGGTGATGACGTCCTCGGGCTGAAGACCGGCCTGGGCCGCGGGGAAGCCCGGATAGACCTGGTTGACCACCACGCCCTTCGTCTCGGCGGGGACCTTGAGCGCGCGCGCCATGTCGGCGTCCATCGGCTGCAGCGAGAGGCCCATCCAGCCGCGCGCGACGCGGCCGGTGGTCTTCAGATCCTCCAGCATCTCCTTGACCATGTCGATGGGGATGGCGAAGCCGATGCTGTTGGCCTGGTTGACGATGGCGGAGTTGATGCCCACCACCTCGCCGGCCAGGTTGAAGAGCGGGCCGCCGGAATTGCCAGGGTTGATGCTGGCGTCCGTCTGGATGAAGTCGTCGTAGGGCCCGGCGCCGATGACGCGCCCCTTGGCCGAGACGATGCCGGCCGTGACCGTGTGGCT
>CAZKWG010001054.1:0-2115 GCA_964556105.1 uncultured Enterobacterales bacterium
CCGTGCGCTCCGGCCCTGCCAGCGCCGGCATGGCGACCAGGGCGGGCGGCCGGTGAAAGCGGCTCTGCTCGACCTGGCGCGCCAGGTCATCCATCATCTGGACCGAGGCCAGCGGGTACTTCCCGTTGGCGGTCTCGCCCGAGAGCATGACGGCGTCCGTGCCGTCCAGGATGGCGTTGGCGACGTCGGTGGTCTCGGCGCGCGTGGGGCGGGGGTTGCGCTCCATGCTGTCCAGCATCTGCGTGGCGGTGATGACCAGCACGCCCGCCCGGTTCGCCGCCTCGATGAGCTCCTTCTGCACCACCGGGACGTTCGCGATGGGGATCTCGACCCCCAGGTCGCCGCGCGCGACCATGATCCCGTCCACGACGGCCAGGATCTCGTCGATGCGCGCCACCGCCTCGGGCTTCTCGATCTTGGCGATGATGGGCAGATCGGGGTCGCCATGCGCGAGCAGGAGGGCGCGCAGGTCCGCGACGTCGGCGGCGCGCCGCACGAAGGAGAGGGCCACGTAGTCCACGCCGGCCGCGACGCCGGCCGCGAGGTCCTCCTTGTCCTTCTCGGTCAAGGACGGCGCGCGGATGCGCGTGCCGGGCATGTTGATGCCCTTGTGGCTGCCCAGCAGGCCGCCGTCGATCATGCGGATGTCCACCTCGTCCTTGCGGACGGCGACCACCTCGCCCGACAGCGCGCCGTCGGCGAAGAGCACCGGCTCGCCCGGCTGGACGTCCTCCGCCATCGAGGGCCAGGTGGTGCCCACGCGCAGGCCCTCGCCGACGTAGTCCTGGTCCATCACGATGGTGAGCACGTCCCCAGGCTCGAGGGCGAGCGGCTGGGGCACCTTGCCCGTGCGGATCTTCGGCCCCTGCAGGTCGAGCAGGATGGCGACGGGGCGGTCGAGCTCCGCGGAGATGCGCCGGATGCGCGCGATGTCGGAGCGCAGCGCGTCGGGCGTGGCGTGCGAGCAATTGAGGCGGCAGACGTCAACGCCCGCCTTCAGCAGCTCTCGGAGGATGGCGGGGTCCCGACTGGCGGGGCCGATGGTAGCGACGATCTTGGTGCGGCGGGACATGGTCAGGTCTGTAACCTGAAACGGGCAGGAGACCCGCGTCGCGGTCGCGCGCGCGCGGAGAACGCGTTGAGCAATCCCCGTTTTTCGGAGAAGCGGACATTTTATGGTCTATCTGATTCGGCGTGTTGACGGGCTGATTGACACGTCAACCGATTGATGTCATCTTGGGGATGGACCTGAGCGGTCCTCCCCCCTGTCCTGCCGGCTCGCCGGCTGATTCAATCTTCTTTTTCGAGAGGTCTCGGATGGCCGTCGCATCGCCCAAGAGCCGGGAGCGGGTCGCCCGCAACTTCATCAAGACCTACGGGCGTACGCGCTTCCGGCGTCTGCTCGAGGCGCTCGCCGCGGGCGAGAGCGGTCAGGTGATCGCCGACGAGTTCGGGGTGAGCCGTGAGCGCGTCCGTCAGTGGAAGAACACCTTTGGCGAGGTCATCACGCACTATCGGGTCTACCCCGAGGTCGATCGCATCCTCCGTGAGCGCCGGCCCGTCGCGGTGTAGGTCCGACCATGTCGGACCGTGAACATCGACGCGCGCTGATCCGGAGGCTGCTCACCGAGCGGGAGATCGCCAGCCAGGACGAGCTGGCGGTGCTGCTCGAGGAGCAGGGCGTCGTCTGCACCCAGGCCACGCTCTCGCGGGACCTCCGCGATCTCGGCGTCTCGCGTGAGCAGGGGCCCAGCGGGCCGCGCTACCGCCTCGACCCCCGCAACCGCTACCATCAGGTGCTCCGTCAGGTCGTGAGCATGGAGATCCAGAGCGTGCGCCACAACGGCACGCTGGTGATCGTCCGCACGCTCACGGGTCGCGCCGAGGGCGTGGCCGGCTTCCTGGACAGCTGGAAGAACCCCGATCTCCTCGGCACCGTCGCGGGCGATGACACGGTCTTCATCGCCCCGGTCTCCGCCGAGCGCACCGAGGCTCTGGCCGCCTCGATCCGCGCGCTCATGGACGGCGACGACGGATCGCCATAAGGGGGCGCGCGCTTCGCCCATCGGCGAGGTCGGCAGGCGGGCGGGGTACCAGCCCCCGCGGGGAAGCGTC
>CAZKWG010001055.1:0-2104 GCA_964556105.1 uncultured Enterobacterales bacterium
GCCCCAGCACGCCATTGCGCTCAGCCCCGCCGGCCCGGTGGATCTCGACGGGCTCGAGGTGAGCGCGACGAGCGCCGCGCTGACGTTCACGATCGAGGGCGCGCTGCTCGTCCCGGAGGGTGGCTACGCCGTGCTGGTCCGCGACGCCGACGACGCCGTCAACGGCGGCGTGCCCTGGGACTACGACTACCGCTCCGATCTGGCGCTGGACAACAGCGCCGAGACGCTCACGCTGAGCTACGACGGCGAGGCGCTCGACGCCGTCGCCTACGATGATCAGAGCTTCTTCCCCGACGATGACGGCCACGCCATGAGCCTGGACGTCGAGCACCTCGACCCCTCGGACAATGACCAGGGCCAGTACTGGTGCGCCGCCACGAGCAGCTACGGGGACGGCGACCTCGGCACGCCGGGAGAGGAGAACGACGCCTGCGACGGCATGGGCGACGGGGACGACGACGGCTGGGTGGAGGCGCACGACTGCGACGACGACAGCGCGAGCACCTACCCGGGGGCGTCCGAGACCGCGCGCGACGGTCTCGATCAGAACTGCGACGGCGCCGATGGCGACGCCAGCAGCCTGCGGTCCGGGGAGCTCCTCATCGTGGAGGTGCTACAGAACCCGGACGCTGTGGACGACGACGTCGGCGAGTGGTTCGAGCTGTACAACAACACGAGCTACTCCTGGAACCTGAACGGGCTGAGCGTGCGGGACGCCACCGGTGAGGAGAGCTTCGCGGTCGACCAGGACATCGTCGTCGCCAGCCACGCCTACATCGTGTTCGCCATCAACGACGACCCCGACGAGAACGGCGGCGTCGTGGACATCGCCTTCGACTATCCGGGCTCCACCTTCGGCCTGGGCAACGGCAGCGACGGCATCTACCTGTACTCCGCGGAGAGCTCGGGCACGCTCATCGACTCCGTAGACTGGGACAACGGCGACGACTTCCCCGACCCCACCGGCGCGAGCATGAGCCTGAAGTCGTCCGGCTTCAGCGCCTCGGGCAACAACAGCGGCTCGGCCTGGTGCACCTCGACGTCGTACATCGCCGACGACGACGCGAACGACCGGGGCACGCCGGCCGAGAGCAACGACCGCTGCTGAGCGTCCGCTTGCCTCGCCGGCCGCGATCCGGTAGAGAAAGGTCACCTTTCTCTCCGCGCGACCTGCGAGGGACGAGCTGACCGCCCGATCCACCAACGCTCCTCCCCTGGCTCCGCAGGTCCAACGCGCGCCCCTGCCTCCGCGCCCGTGAACCTCGACCCCGCCTCGGCTGTCCGCCTCTCCGTCCTCGTGGGTCTGATCTCCACCCTGGTGGCCCTGCCGGCGGCCGTCGCGGTCGCCTGGGCCCTGGCGCGCGGTCGCTTCCGCGGTCGCTCGCTGGTGTCGGCGCTGATCCTGGTCCCGCTCGTGCTGCCGCCCGTCGTGACCGGCCTGCTCCTCTTGCGAGCGCTGGGCCGCGGCTCGGCGCTGGGCGGGCTGCTCGCGTCCGTGGGCTGGCCGGTGCCGTTCACGTTGACCGGGGCGGTGGTGGCGGCGATGGTGGTGGGCTTCCCGCTCTACGTCATGGCGATCCGATCGGCCTTCGAGGCGGTGGATCCGCGCCTCGAAGAGGTGAGCTGGACGCTCGGCGTGCCGCCGCGGCGGACCTGGTGGCGGGTGACCCTGCCGCTGTGTCTCCCCGGGCTGGCCGCCGGCATGGTGCTGGCCTTCGCCCGCGGTCTGGGCGAGTTCGGCGCGACGGCCGTGCTGGCGGGCAACATGGAGGGGCAGACGCGCACCATCGCCCTGGCCGTCTACACGCTGATGGACGCGCCGGACGGAGAGGAGACGCTGCGCCTGCTGCTCTGGGCCAGCCTGGGGCTGGCGGCGCTGGCCCTGATCGGCTTCGAGGCCATGAACCGCTGGCAGCGGCGACGGCTGGAGCTGGACGGTGGCTGAGCCCTGGCTGGACCTCGCGCTGACGCTGCAGATCGGACCCCGCGCCCTGACCATCACCCTGCGCGCCGGCCGGCCGGTGGTCGGCGTCGTCGGCCCCTCGGGCAGCGGCAAGACCACCCTGCTGCGCGCGCTGGCCGGCCTGGTGCCGGCGCAGGGGAC
>CAZKWG010001056.1:0-2101 GCA_964556105.1 uncultured Enterobacterales bacterium
ACGTCGCGCCGGCTCTGCGGCGCCACGCTGGCCGGCGTGTAGACCGCGGACGGCGTGGGCAGCGGGCTGGAGCGGGGCGCGTTGTTGCCGCCCAAGGGCGGAACGCTGACAGAGGAGCCGATCGGCGGGCGCGCGCCGGGGGGCGGCGGCCCATCCTCGGGCAGGAGCGTGGAAGGCGGCCCCGACTTCGCGGCCGCCGCCTTCTCTTCCTCGCGATACACGACGAAGACGTGCCGGCAACGCGGACAGGTGATCTTCGCTCCCCGCCCGGAGACCTTGGCGTCATCGAGCTTGTAGCGCGCCGCGCACTTCTCGCAGGTCACAATCATGGGAGGATGAAACCCTCTTCCAGCAACCGCGTCTCCCGGATGAGCGTGGACGAGGCTCGGCCGATTCGACCGCGGATCGCGCCGTCCTGTGCGGGTGAGACGGTACCACCGGCTACGCGCTGCCGCAAAGGGGCTGTGATCATGGGAGCTCAATCTCGAGCTGAGCGTGGAGCGCAATGACGGTTCTGCGCCCCATTCGCTCGAACAGGATCACCAGCTTCGGGTTTTGGGGCGAGCCCTGGCGCTCTTGAATGACGCCGCGCCCGAGCTGTGGGTGGAGGATGTGCACCCCCGGCTGGAAGGCGTTGGGGCTGTCGGGGACGATGGTGCGGGTGGTGCCCTGGGCGGGCTCCAGGCGCGCGGGGGCCCGCGAGGGGATCACCTGGGCGTAGGAGAGCCCGGTGCGCGCGGGCGGCATCGTCGGCGCGCGCGTGGTGCTGGTGACCGAGGCCGATCCGAAGGCCAGGACGCGCGGGTCGATCTCGGCGAGGAAGCGGCTCGGCTCGGCGGCGCGCAGCATCGGGCGACGCGAGGCGTCGAAGGCCAGACGTGTGCGGGCCCGCGAGAGGTAGAGGCGGCGCTCGGCCCGCGTGAACGCGACGTAGATGAGGCGGCGCTCCTCCTCGATGTCCTCCGTGCGCTCCAGCGAGCGGAAGTGGGGGAAGCTCCCCTCGTTCAGGCCGATGACGAAGACCGTGGGGAACTCGAGGCCCTTGGCCAGGTGGCCCGTCAGCATGGTCACGCGCCCGCCCTCGCTGGGCAGCTCGTCGGCGCCCGCCACCAGCGCGGCGCGGTCCACGAAGGCCTGCAGCCGCGTGAGTGGATCGGTGACCTCCTCCGCCACCTCGCCCTCGACGACCGCCTGGTCCACGGCGCGCACGAGCTCGTCGAGGTTCTCCAGCTTCGCCTGGGCCGGCGGCGAGCCGTCCGTGCGCAGCGCGTCGGCGTAGCCCGAGTCCTCGATGACGCGCGCCACCAGCTCGGCGGGCGAGACGGCCAGCGCCAGCTCCTGCATCGCGGCGATCAGCCGGACGAAGGCGCCCCCGCCGGCCCGCGCCTTGCCGCCGCCGCCGGCCCAGGTGCGCATCCCCTCCAGCATCGGGACGCCCTGGCTCTCCGCCTCGGCCCGGATCGCGTCCAGCGCCTTGGGGCCTACGCCGCGCGAGGGGGCGGCGACGGCGCGCAGCAGCGAGATCTCGTCGGCGGGGTTCAGGATCAGCCGAATATAGGCCAGGATGTCCTTGATCTCTTCGCGCTCGAAGAAGCGACGACCACCCACCAGGACGTAGGGGATGCTCACCGAGGTCAGGGCCTGCTCCAGCAGGCGGCTGGCGGCGTTGGTGCGGAAGATGATCGCGATGTCCCCTGGCTTCTGGCCGTTCCGGACCAGCCAGCGGATCTCTTTGAGGATGAGGGCCGCCTCCTCCTGCTCCGACTCCGCGGTGAGCAGGCGCACGGGCTCGCCTGGGCCCTCCGCGGGCTGGATCTGGTCCTTCCCCGGCAGCCGGTGCGGGTTGTTGCGCACGATGGAGGTGGCGGCGTCGAAGATGTTCTTCGTCGAGCGGTAGTTCGTGCCCAGCACGATGACCGTCGCCGGGTAGTCTTTCTGGAAGCTCTGGATGTTCCGGATGTCCGCGCCGCGGAACGCGTAGATGCTCTGGTCGTCGTCGCCGACCACGGCGAGGTTCGGGCGCCCCTCCTCCGCCAGGAGCTGGATGAGGCGGTACTGGGCGTGGTTCGTGTCCTGGTACTCGTCGACGAGCACGTGCTCG
>CAZKWG010001057.1:0-2097 GCA_964556105.1 uncultured Enterobacterales bacterium
CTGGGCTTTCCAAGGGCGCCGCTTTTGCGGTAGGGTGTGCGAATCGCCGCCGGGACCCCGGCCGGCGCTCGCCACCCGCGGGGTAGGAGCGGTTTCTATGGATATCGAGCTGGCGCGCAGCAAAGTTCAGGGCCCGGGTATCGGCCTCATCGTCATCGCCATCCTGAGCATCCTCCTGGTGCTCGTCAACACGATCTACAATCTGGCGATGGGCGGCGACGCCAACGCGGCCATGATGGTGAACGCTGGTGTGCCGCCCGAGATGGTGGGCGTGCTCTCCAGCGTCGGGATTGGCTGCGGCGCCTGCCTCGGGCTGATCTTCAACGTCATCACGCTGGTCGCCGGCCTGAAGATGCGCAACCTGCAGTCCTATGGGCTGTGCATCGGGGGCTCCGTGCTCGCGATGCTCCCCTGCGGCGGCTTCTGCTGCTGCATGGGCCTCGCGGTCGGCGTCTGGTCGCTGATCACGCTGTCCAAGGAAGAGGTCAAGGCCGCCTTCCAGGCGAACGCCGCTGGCGGCGTCTGAGCGCGCGGTCGCGTGAACCCGGACGAAGCTCAGCCCGCCACGCCATCCGATCCGAGCGCGGAGCCGGTACACGGCCATCGCGCCGTGGCCAGCCTCGTGCCGTTCGGGCTTGGACAGCCGAAAGCGCACGACTACCGGACGCTGGCCGCCGCCCTCTGGGAGAGCCGCGACCGGCTCGGTCAGGCCGCGCGGATCCTCACGCTGGGGGTCTGCGACGGCTGCGCGCTCGGGCCGCGGGGCCTGCGCGACGACGTGAGCGACGGGCTCCACCTCTGCGCCACGCGCCTGCGCCAGCTGCGCCGCCACACGATGCCGGCCCTGGCGCCCGCCGATCTGCTGGACATGGGGCGCCTGAGGCGGATGGACGCCGCGGCGCTGCTGGGCCTGGGGCGCATCTCCCAGCCCTACGTGTATGCCCGCGGCGATCGTGGCTTTCGCCGAGCCTCCTGGGACGAGGCGACCACCCTGCTGGGCGAGGCCGCCGCGCCCCTCCCGCCGGAGCGGCTGGGCTTCCTCGCCGGTCCCGCGGCCAGTGACGAGGCCACCTACACCCTGGCCAAGGCCGCGCGGCTGCTCGGGACGAACAACCTCGGTCTCTGCGCGCCTGTCCGCGGCGCCACCCGGCTGGACGCGCTCGAGGCCACGCTGGGCTGCGCCGCGTCGACCTGCAGCCTCTCCGATCTCGTAGGCGCCGATCTCGTCCTGCTGCTCGGCGCGGATCTGGTGCGCGATCAGCCGGACATCGCCCGCACCCTCGCCGAGGCGAAGCGGCGCGGCACCCGCGTGGTGGTGCTCGGCCCGACGCTGGAGCCGGAGCTCGAGGCCACCTGGGTCCCGAGCGAGCCGAGCTCCGCCCTCTTCGGCACCCGCCTGATGGACGATCATGTGCCCATCCGGCCCGGCGGTGAGGCCGCCTTCCTGAGCGGCGTGCTCAAGGGGGTCGAGGAGGCGGGCGCGGTCGATCCGACCTTCATCGGCCGCGCCACCCTGGGCTGGGAGCGCACCCGCGAGCAGCTCCGCGCGCTGTCCTGGGAGGCGCTGGAGGGCGCCGCCGGCGCGTCCCGCCGGGAGATGGTCTGGGTCAGCGAGCTCTGCGCGCGCGCCCGCTCCGGGGTCAGCGTGTACGCCATGGCCAGCGCCGACGCGGCCCCGGCGGACGCCACCCTCCGCGCGCTGGCGAACCTGCACCTGGCGCGCGGGCTGCTGGGCCAGCCGAAGTGTGGCATTCTCCCGCTCCGCGGCTCGTTCAACGAGGGCGCCGACGCGCTGGGCATGGGGCCGAGACACCTGCCCGGCCCCATCGCGCTCGACGGGGCCGCCGCCGCCGCGCTCGCGCAGACCTGGGGCTTCCCTGTCCCCGCCACCCCTGGCCATGGCGCCGCGGGGATGCTCGAGGCCGCGCGCCAACGGGAGCTCGCGCTGCTCTACGTCATGGGCGGCGACCTGGGCCGAGCCGTCCCCGAGACCGAACGCCTGGAGGCGGCGCTGGGGCAGGTGCAGGTGCGCGTCCACCAGGACACCGTCCTCACCCCGGCCAGCCTGGTCGAGCCCGGCGCGCTCAACCCCGAGGC
>CAZKWG010001058.1:0-2094 GCA_964556105.1 uncultured Enterobacterales bacterium
GTCCCTGGCTCCACACGCGAACGCTCCCCTGATCTCAGTGTCCCCTGCGCCCGACCCCCTGCCCGCGCTGCGCCAGCAGCTCCGCGAGCGCGCCGAACATCTCCCCTGGCTGGAGGGCGAGCTTGGGGTGGGGCTGTCCGACGTCTATGTGCAGGTCGAGGTCGAGACCGCAGCGCACAGCCGGAGCGCCGGTCCCACCGCGCGGTCCGACCAGCCCCGACGCATGCCTCTGCGCGAGGCGCTCGCGGCAGCAGGCCCCCGGCTGGCCCTGGTCGGCGCGGCGGGGAGCGGCAAGTCCACCCTGCTCAAGCAGCTCGTGCTGGACCTGCTGAAGGAGCAGCCCAACAAGACGCTGCCCATCCTGTTTCACGTCCAGCACGCCGTGGAGCACCGGCGCTGGGAGGACGCCTTCACCACCGTCTATGGCGACGCGGCGCTGCCCCTCGCCCACGCCCGGGTCGCGGAGGGCCGCGCCGCGCTGCTGCTGGACGGTCTGGACGAGGCCAGCGTGCCCGCCCGCGGCGCCGGCGGCAGCGTCGAGGCTGTCGAGCGCTGGGGCCGGGCGCTCGGGTCCTGCCCCCTGCTCATCGCCAGCCGGGCCGAGGGCTTCGAGCTGCCGCGCGGCTTCGTCCAGCTCAGCGTGCTCCCCATGCAGGATGCGGGTGACCAGAGGAAGCTGCTCACGCGGCTAAAGGTGTCCCCGCCCGCCGCCGACGCCGCGATCCGCGCTCTCTCTCAGGACGAGACCCGCAGGGCGCTGCTCCAGAACCCGATGATGCTCACCCTGGTCGGCCTCGTGCTGCTGCGGCAGGGCACCCTGCCCGAGCGGCGGGCCGACCTGTATGAGGCCGCCGTCACCTGCCTCATCGAGCGTCAGGCTGCGGGCCGGGAGACGCGGCCCGAGGCGGCCATCCAGGCGCCCACCCTGGTCCGGGAGGCGCTGGAGCACATCTGCGGCGCGCTGCACGGCTCCCCGCGCGATCCCTGGCCGGTCGCCGACATCTGCGCGGTCGTGCGTCGCGAGCGGGACCTGCACGCGGACCTCGGCCAGAGCTTCCGAGGCACCGAGCCCTGGCTGAGCGAGCAGGCGAAGAAGGTCGGCCTGCTGGTGCCCACCAGCACGGCGCGCGGGGCCGGCTACGGGGTGCCCCACCGCACCCTGCGCGAGTATCTGGCCGCCTGTGGGCTGGTCCGGGCCTGCGAGGCCGCCGGCTGGCCCGAGACGCCGCCGCCCGCCTTGGCGGGTATCCTCACGGCCGCGAAGACCGAGCCAGGGACCTGGGCCGAGACCCTGGCGCTGGCGACGGCGCGGGCAGGCGCGCTGCACCCGGAGCGTGTGGACCGGCTGCTGGGCTGGATCGTGGCGGTAGGCGACGGGGACGTGGCCTGGCGCGCCTTCGCGGAGACCACCCGGCTGTCCGAGGCCACTGCCTGTGCGCTGTGGCGCCTGTGTCGTGGGACACGCGAGGGGCAGCAGCGCGGGGAGGAGCGGAGCGTCATGCTGCGGAGGCTGCCCTCGCTGCTGGGAGATGTCGCGGCAGCGGCGCGGCTTACCGCCGAGCTGGCGCGCGAGAGCACCCATGGCTCGGACCTCTGGTGGGCCCATCACCTGCTCGCCGAGCTCGCGCAGGATCTCAGCCAGCCGGAGACCCTCCGCGGCGAGGCGCGTGTCCTCGCAGACCGCGTACTGGCCGGGCAGCGGCCGGAGGCGCGGCGGGAGGTGTTGCGCCTGATCGAGGCGAAGGGATGGTGGAAGCCGATCCCCGCGGGCCGCTTCAGGATGGGCAGCACGCCGGAGACGGACCCAGATCGTTGGGAGCGCGAGGGACCCCAACACGAGGTGGAGATCACCCGCGGCTTCGATCTGCTGGCGGTGCCAGTGACGAACGCTCTGTACGAGCTGTTCGATCCGGGGCACGGACAGGACAGGTCCAACTTCAATGGCAAGCTCCCCCTGGTCGAGCAGGGGCAGGTCCCGGTCTACAACGTGAGCTGGTATGAGGCGGTGGCGTTCGGGCTGTGGCTGAGCGAGGCGGGCTTTCGGGTCCGGCTGCCGAGCGAGGTGGAGTGGGAGTACGCCTGCCGCGGCGGCCA
>CAZKWG010001059.1:0-2085 GCA_964556105.1 uncultured Enterobacterales bacterium
GCGGCCTCGAGCTCGGCCCAGCGCTCCTGGCTGGCCAGCAGCTCGCCGAGGCGCAGGCGCCCGCGGCCGAGGAGGGCGGGATCGTCTCCCGCGGCCTCCAGCGCGTCCTCCAGGAGTCGGCGCGCGCTGGCGCTGTCGCCGGCCTTCTCGGCGAGCCCCGCCGCCTCGATGCGGTGTCCGACCTGGTCCTCGGGGCGCTCGGCCGCGGTCGCCAGCGCCTCGTAGCGTCGGCTGGCCTCGAGCGGATCGGAGTCGGCCAGCGCCTCGGCCTCCTCGGCGACGTGCTCCGGGGACTCGGCGCCGGGGGCGAGGAAGCGCGCCGCCAGGTAGACGCCCAGGCCCAGGGCCGCCAGGCCGAGCAGGCTGCGCACCCAGCGCGCGCTCATCCCGCTGAACGCCGCGTCCTCTTCGAAGTGGGCGCCCCTGCTCGCCAGCAGCCGGCGCTCGTCCTCGCCCAGGCCGAGGGCCCCGGTGAGCCGCGCCTCGGCCACCTCTGCGCCCTCCCAGGAGACGCCGGAGACGTCGGCCCCCGTGAGGATGGCGCGCCTCATGCTCACGCCGCTCAGGTCGAGGTCGGACAGGCGGGTGTCGCTGAGGATGGCCTCGTCGAGGAGGGCGCCGCGCAGGTTCGCCTCGCGCAGATCGGCGCCTCCGAGGTCCGCGCCCGTCAGGTCCGCGCCGCCCAGGTCCGCGCCGCGCAGGTCGGCGTCCACCAGGCGCGCGCGGACGAGGCGGGCCCCGCTCAGGCGCGCGCGGCGCAGATCGACCTCGTCGGCGACGATCTCCACCAGGCTGGCCTCGTGGAGGTCGGCGCCGATCAGGCGGGCGGCGACGAGGTTGGCGCGGTCGAGCCGGACCCCCGCCCAGGCCGCTCCCGACAGGTTCTGGCTCTCCAGGTTCGCGTCCTGAAGGTCTGCCCCCGGTCCGCCGAGGAGGGCGGCGCGTGCACGACCAGCGGCGCGCGCGCGGCGCTCGAGGGGGTTGGTCCAGCGGCGGGGGACCAGGCGGGCCAGGGAGCCGCTCAGGCTGGCCAGGCCGCTCTGGCGTCCTCCGGCGCGGCGGAGCGCGTCGAGGACGGCGGGCTCGGCGTCGATGCCGGAGATGCGGGCGCCGCTCGCCCGCGCGTCGTCCAGGCGAGCCCCGCGCAGCAGGGCGCCGCGAAGGTCGGCCTCCGAGAGGTCCGCGCCGCCGAGATCCGCACCGCGGAGGTCCGCTTCCCGCAGGTCGGCGCGCTGCAGCCGCGCCCCCGAGAGCGTCGCCTGGGAGAGCTTCGCGCCGCGGAGGTCGGCGCCCTCCAGGCTGGCGCCGCTCAGATCGCGCCCGGAGAGCTCGGCGTCGGCCAGGGAGGCGCCATCGAGGCGCGCGCCGCGGAGCTGCTCCGGCAGGGGCGCGGACGAGGGCGAGGCCGGCGGGGAGCCGGTGGGCGCGTCGCTGGGATCGTGGGGTCGCGGCACGCGGCGATGCTACCGCAAGTCGCCCCCCCCTCGCATGGCCCACATCTTGCAATCCTGCGACCATGACCGCGGCAGGCGCGGCGAAGTAGGATAAGGCGTCCGCAGCCTCCCCGCCTCGCCGCTCCTCCTTCCGGCCTTCCGACCCTTCCTCTCCCTGCCCCTGTTGAGGTCTGTTCCATGGACAAGCTGATCCTCGAGGGCGGTGTCCCGCTGGCGGGCACCGTCGAGATCAGCGGCGCAAAGAACGCCGCGCTCCCCATCCTGATGGCCACCCTCGTCGCTCCCGGCGAGCACGTCATCGACAACGTCCCGGACCTCGTGGACGTGGGCACCACGCTCTCCCTGCTGGGGCGCATCGGCTGCCCGAGCATGTCGGGCTGGGAGGGCGATCGCGGCTGGCCCGTGGGTCGGGCGCGCATCAACACGGAGCGGATCGCCTACTGCGAGGCGCCTTATGACCTGGTGCGCAAGATGCGCGCCAGCGTGCTCGCCCTGGGCCCGCTCCTGGCCCGCTGCGGCGAGGCGCGCGTCTCCTTGCCGGGCGGCTGCGCCATCGGCGCGCGGCCCATCGATCAGCACCTGAAGGGCCTCGAGGCGCTCGGCTGCACCTTCGAGATCTCGGGGGGCTACG
>CAZKWG010001060.1:0-2083 GCA_964556105.1 uncultured Enterobacterales bacterium
GGGGAGCCGACGCCGTCGTGATCCGCGAGGACAGCGAGGCGCTGGGCCCCGATGCGGACGGCCTGGAGCGCGTGCGGCTGCGCGGCGGCGCCCGCCCTGGCCAGAACGTCCGTCGCCAGGGCGCCGAGATCGCCGTCGGCGACCGCGTGCTCACCGCCGGCCAGACCCTGAGCCCCGCCGCCGTGGGGCTCGCGGCCACCCTGGGCCTGAGCGCCCTGCCCGTCGCCCGCAAGCCGCGGGTGGCCATCATCTCGACGGGCGACGAGCTGGTGCCCTCGGGCATGCCGCGCGGACCTGGCCAGATCTGGTCGTCCAACGCCGCGACCCTGGTGGGGATGGTGCTGGAGGCCGGCGGCGTGCCCGTAGACTGCGGCATCGCTCAGGACACGCTGGAGAGCACGCGCGCCGCCTTCCAGCGCGCGCGCCCCTGCGATCTCATCCTGAGCACGGGCGGGGTCAGCGTCGGGGACGCCGACGTCGTCCGCCAGGTCCTCGCCGAGGACGACGCCGAGATCCACTTCTGGAAGGTCAGGATGAAGCCCGGCAAGCCGCTGGCCTTCGGCCAGATCGCCGGTCGTCCCGTCTTCGGCCTGCCCGGGAACCCTGTCTCCTGTGTGGTCAACTTCCTGGTCTTCGTGCGGCCGGTGATCCGGCGCTCGCTGGGCGATCTCCGGCCTTTTCTGCCCGTGCTCGACGCCAGGCTCGTGGGCGGCCTGACGCGGACGCCCGGTCGGGAGGAGCTGCTCCGCGTCGCGCTGAGCTGGGAGCAGGGGCGTCTGCTCGCCCGCCCCGCCCGCGCCCAGGGCTCGGGCGAGCTGAGCGGCCTGTCCCGCGCGCACGGCCTCGCGCTCATCGCCGGCGATCGGGCCGTGATCGAGGACGGGGAGACGATCGCCGTGCAGATCTTCGACCCCAGCTTCGCCAACGCCGCCGAGCCCGGTCTGCGCTGGTGATCCCCGGCTTCGTCCTCGCGGGAGGTCGAAGCCAGCGGATGGGCCGGGACAAGGCCCTGCTCTGCCTGGATGGCGAGCCCATGGCGCGCCGCCTCGCTCGCGTCCTCACCCTGGCAGGCTGCGCGCCCGTCGCGCTGGTCGGACGGCAGCCCGCGCTGGCGACGCTCGGGGTCCCCGTGGTCACAGAGCCCGGCGCGGAGGCGGACGATCGCCACCCCCTGCTCGGCGTCGCCGCCGCCTTGCGCGCCGCCGGGAGCGGCCTCGCCCTGCTCTGCCCCTGCGATCTCCCCGGGTTGCGGCCCGAGCACGTCCGCGCCCTGATCGACCTGGGGCGCCCCTGTGTCGCCCGCGCGGCGGGTCGGATCCATCCCCTCCTGGCCGTCCTGCGCGCCGAAGACGCCGATCGGGCCGCCGCCCTGGCCAGCCGCGGCGCCGGCGCGCACGCCCTGACGGGCGGCCTCGAAGCCGTGGACCTCCCCGAGGACGCCCTCCTCGACGCCAACCGCCCGGAGGATCTCCCAGACCCGACCCAGGTGCGGTAGGATCTCCGGCCGTGGGAGGCTCCATGGCCGAGAGCAGCGTTCGCGTCTTCATCCTGTCCGTCACGCGAGACCTGGGCGACAGCCTGGGCGGAGAGCTCGCGGAGGCCGTGACCGCGGCGGGCCACACCCTCGCCGGGCGGGACATGGTCCAGCCGGAGCTGGAGGCCGTGAAGTCCGCCCTGGCCCGCCGCCTCGCGGACGCCAAGGTGCAGGCGGTGATCGTGGTCGGCGCCGCCCAACGCTGGGGGGAGGACGCCGGCAGCCGCGCCGTCTCCGCGAAGCTCGCCCGCCCGCTCCCCGGCCTCGCCGAGCACTACCGGGCCCTGGGGCCCGCCTTCGTCGAGGGCTACGTCAGCCTCAACGAGGGGGACGCCAAGACGGCCATCACCCGCTTCCGCGAGGTCAAAGCCGAGGGGGAGGCCCTGGCCTTCCTCGACTTCGAGCGGGCCCGCATCGCCTTGAGCGTCGGCGCGATCCGCGAGGCGCGGACCCTGCTGGAGCGCGTGGTCGCCAGCCACGGCTACGGGCCCATCTACACCTCGGGGAGCCCGAGCGTCGCCCTCGCCGAGGCCGAGGCCCGCATCGCCG
>CAZKWG010001061.1:0-2080 GCA_964556105.1 uncultured Enterobacterales bacterium
GCTCACGGCCGCGTCGCCGTCGCGGCAGTCCCCTCCGTCCTCGGTCTAGCCGTCTCCGTCGTCGTCGGACCAGTACGTGCCCTCGTCGACGAGGCCGTCGCAGTCCTCGTCGGCGCCGTCCGCTGTCTCGCTCGCCCCAGGGTGGGCGAGGGCGTCGCTGTCGTCGCAGTCGTCTCCGCCCGCGGCCAGCGCCTCCCAGCCGTCGCCGTCCAGGTCTATGAGGTCCGCGCCGTCGCAGTCCTGGTCCAGCCCGTCGTAGGGCGTCTCCTCGGCCCCGGGGAAGGCGGAGGCGTCGTCGTCGTCGCAGTCATCGCCGCCGCAGTCCAGCAGGCGCGCCCCGTCGCCGTCGCCGTCGCGGCACAGGCCCAGGTAGAGGTTCTCCCACAGCGTCGCGTTGCGGCCCGCCGTCGTGCTGCCCGAGCAGTAGTTCAAGAGCAGGTTCACGTCCCCGGACAGCACGACGTCGTAGGGCGTGCGGGCCGAAGGGGCGCTGTCGGGCTGATCGTAGGCCAGCAGCGTCGCGCCGCCATAGCTGAGCAGCGGCGTCCCGCCCGTCACCCAGGTGCCCGCCGCGATGAGCACCGCGCTGACGTCCTCCGTCACCTGATCCGCGCCCAGGCTGGTCGCCGTGGCGCAGCCGCTGCCCGCCACCTTGGTCCCGCCCAAGGACATCGACACGCCCATCGCGCTCAGCAGGTCGTCGGCGTAGTTGTTGAAGGTCGTGAACGCCGACTCCCAGTCGCCAGAGATCACCAGCCGCCCGCCGCCGTTGACCATGTCCAGCAGGCCGTCCGCCTGCGCGCTGGAGAAGGCCGCGGCCGGCAGTAGGATCACGACGAGCTGATAGCCCGTCCAGGAGGTCGGCCAATCGCTCGACGTGCTGGTGTCGACGTCCGCGCCCGCGCCCTCCAGCGCCAGCACCAGCGGGGCGACCTCGGTGGAGGTGATGTACGACGGGTGGTAGTAGATCCAGACGTCCCCGGCGTGCGCCGCAGGGGAGGCCAGAGCCAGCAGCGGGAGGGCGGCGAGGGACCGGCGCAAGCGAGCTCCCAGAGGCGATCGCGAGAGAGTGACAGCCCGAGGGCTACCACATTTTCGCGAGTCGGGGTCTCCGATAGCCTGCCTGGCGCGCGGTCAATGGCGCGACGGTGTCGGCGGGGACGATCTCCGGGCGGCCTCGGGGAGCGTCCGCGGCGCGCGTTGTACTAGATAAACTAGCTTGCGCGAGGAGCCCCGCTCAGAGCGCCTCTCCCGCCGCGCTCCCCGAGGCCCAGGCCCACTGGTAGTTGTAGCCGCCCAGCCAGCCCGTCACGTCCACCACCTCGCCGACGAAGTACAGGCCCGGCGCCCGCCGCGCCTCCATCGTCTTCGAGGAGAGCTCGGCGGTGTCCACCCCCCCGCGCGTCACCTCCGCCTTGTGGTAGCCCACCGTCGATCGCGGCACGAAGGACCAGGCCTGGAGCGCGTCCGCGAAGGTGCTCTGCTCCTTCTTCGTGGCGTTGGCCGCGTCGAAACGTTCGCTCAGGTGCAGCTCGCACAGGCGCTCGGCCAGGCGCCGCGGCAGCAGGCTGGCCAGCTGGTTCTTCAGCTCGGCCCGCCGGCCCCGCTGCCCCGCCAGCCAGGCGAGCAGCGCCTCGCGCGAGAGCGTCGGGAGGAAGTTCACGATCACCGGCTCCCCCGCGCGCCAGTGCAGCGAGCTCTGCAGGGCGACCGGCCCGCTCAGGCCCGTGTGGGTGAAGAGCAGGCTCTCGCGGAAGGTGATCCCGCCCGTGCTCAGCTCGGCCTCGGTCGCGTTGCCCGCGAGGTCCGAGAGCTGCGCGCGCTCGGTCTCCTCGAAGACGAAGCCGTCCAGGGCCGGCGCGCGGGTGACGATCTTCAGGCCGAAGCTGCGGGCGATGTCGTAGCCCACGCCCGTCGCGTGAAACTTCGGGTAGGACAGGCCGCCGGTCGCCACCACCAGGGCGGGCGCGCTGAATTCGCCGTGATCGGTGCGCACCACGAAGCCGGCCTCCGTGCGCGTCACGCCGAGGATCTCGTGCTTCATCTTCAGCTCGACCCCGGCGGCGCGGCACTCGTCTAC
>CAZKWG010001062.1:0-2074 GCA_964556105.1 uncultured Enterobacterales bacterium
GTGGAGAAGCCGAGCCCCTCCGCCTCGCTGATCCTGGTGGGCGAGAAGCTGCCGCCGCCGTCGGGCGGGGTGGACCGCGGCCGACGGCTGGAGAACAAGATCAAGGAGGCCGGCCAGGTCCTGCGCTTCAAGAGCCAGGATCAGGATCCGATCGCCTTCGCCCTCGCGCGCGCCGAGCAGGGGGGCGTGAGCCTGGACCGGCGGGCGGCGGCCCTGCTCGTCGAGCGCGTGGGCGCGGATCTCGGGAGGCTCAGCAACGAGCTGGACAAGGCCATCGCCTACGTCGGCGGCAAGGGCGCCGTCGGGGAGGCGGAGGTGGAGCAGGTCACCAGCCTGGTGGCCGAGGCCGTGATCTGGAAGCTGACCGACGCGGTGCTGGCGCGGGACGCCGACCGCGGGCTGGCCGCCGCGCACCGCCTCTTGGAGGAGGGTGAGCCGAGCCACCGCCTGCTGTCGATGGTGACCTGGCAGATCCGTCAGCTCCTCGAGCTGCAGGACAGCCTGCTCGCCGGCGCGCCGGAGCCCGCCTCGCTCGCCCGCATGCCGTTCACGAAAAAAGCCGAGGCGCGGCGTGCTCTTCAGCAGCGGCCGCTCTCGGCTTCTCGTGTGCTCGGCGCGCTGGCCAGGGCCAACCGCGAGATGAATCGATCCCCGGCGGGGGATCGACGAATTTTCGAGGCGCTGGTCCTGGAGCTGACGACCCGTTGAGCGCGAGGGCTCACCGTTGAGCGCGAGGGCTCAGGAGTCGGCCCCGGGGAGAATCAGCCCTTCTTGCCGCCCGTGCGCTGAGGCGCGACCTTGGGCGTGGTGGTCTTCACCAGGGCGGCGAGGCGGCTGACGCGCCGATCGGCCTGGTTCTTGTGGATCACGCCCTTCTGCGCCACGCGCTGAATGACGCTGACGGTCTCGGAGAGCTGAGCCTCCGCGGCGGCCTTGTCACCCGAGGCGACGGCCTCGCGGAGCTTCTTGATCTCGTTGCGCATACGGCTCGTGAAATGCTGGTTGCGCTGACGGGCCTTCTCGGCCTGACGCTGGCGCTTCTCTGCGTCTTTGTGGTGGGCCACGCGGAGCTCCGAAGGACGAATGGGAAGAGTTCTTCTCGATTATGGGCGAGACGAGGCGGACCCGGATGGGTCAAGCGTCGGGCCAGCTATCGCGAACCTACCGCCTGTGTCAAGCCGTTTGACGGTCCAGGGGGCTACGAGTATCCTACTGCGCCACTCCATCCTGCCACTCTCCGTGGGCGAGCAAGCATGAACATCTGTGTTGTCGGCACTGGATATGTCGGCCTCGTAGCGGGGACCTGCTTCTCCGATCTTGGCTTCAAGGTCACCTGCGTGGACACCGTCCCAGAGAAGATCCGCGCGCTCCAGCGCGGCGAGGTCCCCATCTACGAGCCGGGACTGGACGCGCTCATCCGGAGGAACGTGCGCGAGGGGCGCCTGCACTTCACCCTCGAGGGCGCGCAGGCCATCGCGGCTGCGGACGTGGTGTTCATCGCTGTGGGGACGCCGGGGCTCCCCGATGGCTCCGCCGATCTCAGCCAGGTGCTGGCGGTCGGGGAGCAGATCGCCGCGCACATGACGAAGCCGGTGATCGCCGTGATCAAGTCCACGGTCCCCGTGGGCACCGCCGACAAGGTGCGGGCGATCCTCAACAGCAAGGCGAAGCACGCCTTCGACGTGGTGTCGAACCCGGAGTTCCTCAAGGAGGGCGCGGCCATCGAGGACTTCATGCGGCCGGACCGCATCGTGGTCGGCTGCTCCACGCCTTGGGCCCGCGACGTGATGCTCGAGCTCTACGCCGGGCTGGTTCGCACCGGTCGCCCCATCCTGTTCATGGACAACCGCAGCGCCGAGCTGACGAAGTACGCCGCGAACGCCATGCTGGCCACGAAGATCTCGTTCATGAACGAGATCGCGCGCCTCTGCGACGCAGTGGGCGCGGACGTCGAGCTGGTGCGGCAGGGCGTAGGCTCGGACACGCGCATCGGGCCGAAGTTCCTGTTCCCCGGCGTGGGCTACGGCGGGAGCTGATTCCCGAAGGACGTCAAGGCGATGATCCAGACGGCCCA
>CAZKWG010001063.1:0-2073 GCA_964556105.1 uncultured Enterobacterales bacterium
GCGCGCGTAGGGACCGGAGAAGAGCACGCTCGCGGCGCTGGGGTCCTCGCCCTCGGGCTCGACGAAGGGGGCGACCAGGGTGCCCTGGTCGTCGAACTGCAGCGCGACGCGCAGCTGGGGGTGGAGCTGCTCGGGCCGCAGGAGCGGGCTCGGGCCGGAGCGGATCCGGCGCTCGACCTCGGCCTCGAACGCGCTCATCCGGGCGTTCACCTCCTGGTAGAGCTTGTCGGCTTCGCGCCCGGCCTGCTGGCGCGCCTCGGTCTCGAAGGAGACGGGATCGGAGGCGGTGAACGCGAAGTAGCCGAGCAGCAGCAGGGCGGGGACCACGCTGGCCAGCACCATGGCCAGCACGACCAGGCGCTCCTGCAGGCGCAGCGCCTGCTCCAGCGCCGTGACCTCGCCGCGGCTCCCGGACAGGAGCCGCTGGATGACCCGCACGACGAACCACCAGAGTCGCTCGCGCAGCGCGCGTACGCGCTCCGAGAGGGTCGGCCGTGCCGGCGGTGGGTTGTCGGGCATCGGCGCTATCATACGCCAACCTTCGGGCGAAACGCCGGGGTCTCACCAACCTGCGGGAGAGAAGATCGCCAGGGCGCCTGCGCCGGCGCCGGCGCGCGGGTCGGCGGGCGCTCCGAATCCGAGCTCGGGCAGGCCATCCTCCCCGAGATCTCCGAGCGAGAGAACCTGCGCGCCGAGCTGGCCTCCGCCCGCGCCGTAGACGGTCCAGCCCGCGCTCTCCAGCGCGACCGCGCCGCTGAGCGGGCCGAAGAAGGCCAGCGCCAGGCCGTCGCCGCTGGCGCGTCCGGGGGCGCCGATAAGCACGTCCTGCTCATCGTCAAGGGAGATCTCCCCGGCCCCCGCGAGGCTGGCGCCGAGCTGGTCTCCGGCCTGGCCGATCCAGCTGGCCCTCGCCTCGGCAGGGCTGGCGGCGAGCGCCTCCCCGCCGGCGAGCAGCCAGGCGGCGCCGTGGTCCGTCCCGTCCTCGCCGTCCTGGGAGGGGGCGGCGAGGAGCGCGTCGCCGTAGCCGTCGTCGTCGGTGTCCCCGGCGAAGGCCAGGCTGACGCCCAGCCGGTCACCCGGCGCCGCGCCGCTCCAGCGCACGGGCGCGTCCTCCAGAGAGGTCGTGGCGCTGAGCGCTCCCGTCCAGACATAGGCGCGGCCCGCCTCCTCATCGGCGCGCGGCGCGCCGACGATCAGGTCCAGGACACCGTCGCCGTCCAGATCGCCCGCCGCCACGGCCTCGCCCGCGCCCAGGCCCTCCTCGCCGCCCAGCAGCCACACGGCGCGCTCGAGCAGGGGCTGCTCGCCCGCGTAGGGCCCGTTGACCAGCGCCGCGCCGCCCGCGTCAGGGGCGCCCTCGTCCAGATCGGGCGCGCCCACCAGCAGCTCCACCGTCCCGTCCTCGTCCCGATCCTCGAGGAGGGCCAGCGCCGCGCCCGCGCTCGCGCCCGCCGGCCCGAGCTGCCCGGCGTCGGCGATCCCCGCCGGGAGATCGCCCGCCAGAGGGCCCAGGTAGATCAGCGCGCCGCCGCCTTCCTCACCCAGGCTGTCCGTCGCGGTCGGGTCGCCGACCACCAGATCCGGCCAGCCGTCGCCGTCCAGATCCACCCCGCCGGCCAGGGCCAGACCGTAGGCCGCCCGCGCCTCCGCCAGGAGCGTCGCGCTGGCGGTCGTCACGCTCACGCTGCCGCGCAAGGGGCCGCGAATCAAGGAGACCTGGCGCAGATCGTCCGCAGGGCTCGTCGTCACCCAGAGATCGCCCGACCCGTCCCCGTCCGCGTCGCCCGCGCCGCTCGCGGCGGCCCCCAGCGCGTGATCCACGCCCGCGCCGAAGAGGGTCGCGTCGGCGTCGGCGAGCGCCATCTCTCCGGCCCGCGCGCAGTCGCCCGGCTCGCCGTCGCAGTCGTTGTCCAGCCCGTCGCCGCAGCGCTCGTCCTGGTCGGGAGCCACGAGCGCCGAGCTGTCGTCGCAGTCGGTGTCATCGGCGACATAGGCGTCATAGGCCGTAGACGGGTCCTCGCAGGCGACCCGGCCCTCGTCGTCCGCGTCGCCGTAGCCGTCGCCGTCCGCGTC
>CAZKWG010001064.1:0-2069 GCA_964556105.1 uncultured Enterobacterales bacterium
GGCAACTGCATGGGCGTGCCCACGGTGGGCGGCGAGACGCGCTTTCACCCGAGCTATGACGGCAACTGCCTGGTCAACGCCTTCTGCTGCGGCGTCGCGCCCCGGGACGGCATCTTCCTGGGCACCGCCGCGGGCGTAGGCAACCCCGTCTTCTACGTGGGCGCGCGCACCGGTCGCGACGGCATCCACGGCGCCACCATGGCCAGCGACAGCTTCGAGGGCGACGGCAACGAGGGCGGCTCGGACAAGAAGCGCCCCACCGTCCAGGTGGGCGACCCCTTCCAGGAGAAGCTGCTGCTGGAGGCCTGCCTGGAGCTCATGCAGCGCGGCTGCATCGTCGGCATTCAGGACATGGGCGCGGCGGGCCTGACCAGCTCCAGCGTGGAGATGGCCGGTCGCGGCGGCGCCGGGCTGCTGCTGGAGCTCGACCTGGTCCCGCTGCGCGAGACCGGGATGAACCCCTACGAGATCCTCCTCTCCGAGAGCCAGGAGCGGATGCTGCTGGTGATCGAGGAGGGGCGCGAGGGCGAGGTCTTCGAGGTCTTCTCCAAGTGGGATCTCACGAGCGCGCGCGTGGGCCGCGTCACCGATGACGGGGTCTGGCGCTGCACCTGGCACGGTAAAGAGGTGGCGGCGATACCTGTTCAGGTCCTGACCGAGGAGGCGCCCGTCTATGACCGGCCGCGCGCCCGGCCGAGCTGGCAGGACGAGGTGCAGCGGATGCCCGCGCTGCCGCAGCCGGCGGACTGGGGGGCGGCGCTGCTCACCCTCATGGCCTGCCCCGACATCAGCGACAAGCGGTGGATCTGGCAGCAGTACGACCACCAGGTCGGCGTCGACACCGTGATCCGGCCGGGCGCCGACGCCGCGGTCGTGCGCATTCAGGGCACGGACAAGGCGCTGGCCTTCGTCGCCGACTGCAACGGGCGGCACGTCTTCCTCGACCCGCGGGTCGGCACGGCCGGCGCGGTGGCCGAGGCGGCGCGCAACCTGGCCTGCGTGGGCGCCGAGCCGCTGGGCCTCACGGACTGCCTGAACTTCGGCAACCCGCAGCGGCCTGAGATCATGTGGCAGTTCTCCGAGGCCATCGACGGCATGGCCGAGGCCTGCCGCGCGCTGGAGATCCCCGTGATCTCGGGCAACGTCTCGCTGTACAACGAGACCGACGGCCAGGGGATCGTGCCGACCCCCGGGCTGGCCATGGTCGGCCTGATCGAGGGGGCGCTGCCCACCGTGACCGCCACCTTCCCGGAGGCGGGCCTGGAGGTCGCGCTGCTGGGGGCGCCATCGGGTACAAGCCTGGGTGGATCGGCCTACGCCTTCTGGGTGCACGGCGTGGACCGCGGCGCTCCACCCACAGTGGATTATGCGCTGGAGCGCGATCTGCAGAGCGCCGTCCGACGGCTGGTGCGCGCGGGGGTGGTGCGGGTGGCCCACGACTGCTCGGACGGCGGGCTGGCGGTGGCGCTGGCGGAGCTCTGCCTGGGCGGGATCGGCGGGCGCTTCGTGCTGCCCCAGGCGGGCCCGCTGGACGCGGCCCTCTTCGGCGAGGACAGCGGGCGCGTGATCGTCGCCTATCCGCCGGAGCGGCGGGCGGAGGTCGGCGGGCTCGTGCTCGGGCAGACGGGCGGCGATCGCCTCGTGCTCGGGCCCATCGATCTGGATGTGTCCTCCCTCGCGACCGCGTGGGGCGGCGCCTTCCCAGCGTGGGTGAACGGATGAGCGAGGTCCTGGACGCCGGAGAGCTGGAGGCGGTCTTCTCGGCAGACGAGCTACGCCTGGACCGCTTCAACGAGGAGTGTGGGGTCTTCGGCATCCTCGGCGATCCGGAGGCCGCGCACCTGACCTATCTGGGCCTGCACTCCTTGCAGCACCGCGGACAGGAGGGGGCGGGCGTCGCGACCTCGGACGGGAGTCTGATCCGCTGCGTGCGCGGGCGCGGGCTGGTGCACGACATCTTCGGCGGGGCGCAGCTCGCCTCGCTGGTCGGGACGCTCGCCATCGGCCACAACCGCTACTCGACGGCCGGCGACGACACGCTGCGCAACATCCAGCCCTTCGTCGTGCGC
>CAZKWG010001065.1:0-2068 GCA_964556105.1 uncultured Enterobacterales bacterium
GACGATGATCGCCACGGCCCTGGTCGGCACGGACGCGCGCATCGACGAGGCGACCGTGGAGGAGCTGCGCGGGACGGCCAACGCCGAGATCGTCCTCTCGGCCCCGCTGGCTCAGCTCGGGATCTTCCCCTGCATCGACGTGGCGACGACCTACACCTGCCACGCCGACCGCATCGTGTCGCCCGCCGGTCGGGAGCGCGTCTCGCGCTGGCGTCGCACGCTCCCACAGAGCCCATCGTTGGCCTTGGAGCAGGTCCTCGACCGCCTCCGTGCGACGTCGACCAACGCCGCCCTTCTTGACGACCTCCCCTGAAGTGACTAACCCTTCGGGCCGCCCCCTTCAGGGGGTCATGGATCGGCGCCCCCTGGGTGCGCCATCAGGAGAGGGTCATGAAGGAAGGAATCCATCCGAACTATCAGGACTGTAGGGTCGCCTGCGTTTGCGGGAACGTCTTCCAGACCCGTTCGGTGCTCAAAGAGATCAAGGTCGAGATCTGCAGCGCGTGTCACCCGTTCTTCACGGGCAAGCAGAAGATCGTGGACACCGCCGGCCGCGTCGAGCGCTTCATGCGCAAGTACGGGATGCAGCAGACCGAGGCCTAGCTTTCGCGAGAGACCCCCGCCCGCACCTGCGCGGGCGGGGGTCTTTTTGCTTTCTGGGAGGTCTGCATGCGGCCCTACATCGGCGGTCAGGCCATCGTTGAGGGCGTGATGATGCGCGCTCCACGTGCGCTGGCGGCGGCCGTGCGGCGGCCGGACGGCGAGATCGTGGTTCAGAGCTGGCCTTATCGCCCGATCACCGACCGCTTCCCCTTCCTGAAGCTCCCCGTGCTGCGCGGCGGCGTCATCATGGTGGAGTCGCTGGTGCTGGGGATGCGCGCGCTCACCTGGTCCGCCGAGCAGGCGGCCGAGGCGGAGGCGCAGGGCCCGCGCGACGCCGCGCAGGCCCGACGCGACCAGTGGGCCATCACCGGCACGCTGATCTTCTCGCTGGCGCTGGGCTTCGCCTTCTTCGTCGCCCTGCCCCACCTGCTCACCGCGGGCTTCTTCTGGCTCATCGGCACGAGCGTGGACGCGGATCATCCGCTCTTCCATCTGGTGGACGGCGTGGTGAAGCTGGGCCTCTTCCTGGCCTATCTCGGCGTGATCGGCCAGATGAAGGACATCCAGCGCCTCTTCCAGTACCACGGCGCGGAGCACATGAGCATCTACGCCTGGGAGGCGGGGCAGGCGCTGACGGTCGAGGACGTGCGGCGTTGGACGCGGTTCCACCCGCGCTGCGGCACCAGCTTCCTGCTCTTCGTCGTCCTGGCCAGCATCGCCATCTTCACGCCCGCCTTCGCGCTGCTGCCGCCCATCCCCATCGAGCACACGGTGCTGAAGAACCTGGCGCAGGTCCTCATCAAGATCCCGCTCATGCTGCCGGTGGCGGGGCTCGCGTACGAGGCGATCCGCCTCTCCAGCCGCTTCTACACCGTGCCGGTCCTGCGGGCGCTCCTGATGCCGGGGCTCTGGCTGCAGCGCCTGACCACCCGCGCCCCCGAGGACGCCCAGCTCGAGGTCGCCATCCGCAGCCTCGAGGCCGCCTGGGAGGCCCACATGGCCCAGGGCGTCGAGGATCTCGGGCTCGAGGGGGTGGCCTTTCAGACCGGCGCGGCGGTGTTGCCGCAGGCGACCTCGGGCGCCTGAGGAGTCCCCATGTTCGAACGGCTGGAAGACGTCGAGGCTCGGCTGCAGAAGCTCGATGACGAGCTGATGCTGTCGGAGACCGCGCGCAACCCGGGGCGACTCAAGGAGATCAACCAGGAGCGCGCCCACCTGCTGCCCATCGTCGAGATCTGGCAGGACCTGCGGCGCCTGGGGACCGAGCGCGCCGAGGCGGTCGCCATGCTCGAGGACGCCGACATGGCGGACATGGCGCGCGAGGAGATGGGGCGTCTGGACGCGCTGATCCCCGGGCGCCGCGACGAGCTCAAGGCCGCGCTGCTGCCGCCCGACCCCTACGAGGGGCGCGACATCATCGTGGAGATCCGCGCCGGCACGGGCGGCGACGAGGCGGCGCTGTTCG
>CAZKWG010001066.1:0-2063 GCA_964556105.1 uncultured Enterobacterales bacterium
TACGCGGGAGCGGCGGCGGCCTACGCGGACGAGGCCGCCTGCGAGGCCGCGGGCGGGCGCTGGCAGGAGGGGTTCCTGCCCGGGACCGGCGCCAGAGGGGAGCGCTGTTACCTCGGCGAGGGCGCGCTTCAGGCCCTCAACGACGACTGCGGCGAGGATCGCCCCTGCGAGCTCGACGCCAGCGAGCTCGGCGACTGCGCCGCCTGCCACGCCCCGGGCATCGACGGCGAGCTGGAGGGCCGCGGCCTGCTCGAGGCCACCGGCTTCGCCTACAGCTACGGCATCCACTGCGATGTCTGCCACAAGATCGAGGGCGTGGACCTCGAGGATCCGCGGCCCGGCGTCGCGGGCAAGCTGAACATCCTCCGCCCCTCCGAGCCGAGCCCGAGCCCGGTGCTCGGCGAGTTCCTGCCGATGACCTTCGGCTCCTTCCCCGATGTGGTCAATCCGCGCATGGGCAGCGTCTACCGCCCGCTCTTCCAGGAGGCCGAGCTCTGCGCCGGCTGTCACCTGCTCGAGCACGGCGCCCTGGTCTCGGACGGCGAGGTGGACACGACGCGCTGGCCCGACGGCCTCCTGCCCATCCAGAGCACCTACGAGGAGTGGAGACTCGGCCCCTATGGCGAGGCCGCCCCCTGCCAGAGCTGCCACATGCCGCCCGACGCGGCGCTGGGGAACAGCGCCGATCTCGGCGTGCACGTCGAGTCCGAGGAGCCGGACAGCGCGTCTGGCTGGTACCGCCCCCCCGGCGCCGTGCGCAAGCACACCTGGACCGGCCCCCGCACCCCGGGCTCCCCGATGTTGAAGCTCGCCGCCGGGCTGAGCCTGAGCTCACGCTGGGAGGAAGGGGAGGCAGGTGACGAGCTGGTCGTCGAGGCCACCGTCAAGAACGTCGGCGCGGGCCACGCCATCCCCACGGGCGAGCCGATGCGCGCGCTGATCCTCCTGGTCGAGGTCACCTGCGACGGCACCCCCGTCCCGGCGAGCGGCGGCGACGCCGTCCCCGACACGGGCGGCTGGCTGGATCGCAAGGTGGCGGGCGAGGACTGGACGAGCTGGCCCGGCGCCGAGGTGGGCGACGTCGTGCGCGTCGTCCGGCGCACCGGCGACTGGCATGACTACGAAGGTTTCGGGAGCTTCGGCGACGGCTCCCTGGAGCCCGAGGCCCGGGGGCTGCCGGTCGAGGAGGTGGTCGGCCAGGCGCGCATCCTGGCGCTGGACGGGGACATCCCCGTCTTCGACGTGGCGCTGCCCGAGGGCGACATCGCCTACCGCGGCGAGGGCGAGAGCCTCCCCGAGGACGGCGATCCCGCCACCGCGCGCGCCGGCGCCGCCGGCTTCTCCTTCGAGCGCGTCACCGTCGGCGCCGACGGCGATCGCGCCGTCCCGAGCTTCCTGGCCGTGGACATCGCCAGCGACAACCGGCTCGCGCCCCAGCAGAGCTGGACCAGCGAGCACCGCTTCGCCCCCGACTGCCCCGACCCCACGCTCACCGGCCGCCTCTACTACCGGGCATATCCGCTGACCCTGGCCCGCGAGCGCGGCTGGGCGTCCACCGACGTGCTGATGGTGGAGCACACGCTGTGAGGCTCCTCTTCGCGCTCCTCGGCTGCGCCGCGCCCCCGCCGGTCGAGACCGCTCACCCGGAGACCGGTCACCCGGAGACCGGCCCTGTCGAGACCGGCCTCTCGGAGACGGGAGAGGCGGCCGCGCCGGTCTTCGCCAACCCGCCCGAGGCGGAGGACCTCGACCCTGACCCCGCCGTCGTCCACGTGCGCCTGAGCGCCGCGCCCGCGACCCACACGTTCCTGCTCCCCGACGCCGAGGGCGGCGCGGTGGAGGTCGCGGGCTATGCCTACAACGGCGGCCTGCCCGGCCCCACCATCCGCGCGCGCGTCGGCGACACCGTCATCGTCGAGGTGGAGAACGGCCTGGACGAGCCCACCACCGTCCACTGGCACGGCCTGGAGGTCCCCTTCGCCGTGGACGGCGTCCCCTGGATGATGGAACCGGCTGCCCCGAACTGATGTTGGCGACGTTGTTGTGAATCGAACGCAGATCAG
>CAZKWG010001067.1:0-2044 GCA_964556105.1 uncultured Enterobacterales bacterium
CCCCCCCCCCCCCCCCCCCCCTTTTCCAGCAGCCCACGGCATACGCGATTTGTTCCAGTGACTGGAGTTCAGACGTGTGCCGTACAACGGCGCATGGCATTGCCAGAGCGGAGGATCGCGGGACGCCCTGGTCCTGCTGGCCGAGCGTGACGGCGCGCCAGCACTGGTGGGCCGCCCCTGGCGCGGCAACCTGCGCGCCACGTACAACGGCGCGACCGGCACCGCGCTGCTGGCCCGCCTGCTGGCCCTCGTCGGCAGCGCACCCGAGGTCTGGTCGGAGCTCACGCTCGCCATCGACACGCCGCTGGGCTGGCCGGAGTCCTTCCACGAGTTGCTTGCGGGCAGGGCGCCGCCCGATATCCCCGAAGGCAAGGCCCAGAATCCGCTGTTGATGAGGGAGACCGAGCGCTGGCTGGCCTGGCGGGGCCACCGACCGCTCTCCAGTGTGCAGGACCTGATCGGCAGCCAGTCGACCAAGGGGCTGTGTTTCCTGGCGGCGCTGGGGCTCGCGCCACGCAACGCGGGCGTGTGGGCGGCCCAACTCGGGCCCACCCACCTGGTCGCCGTCGAAGCTTACCCCGCGACCTGCGCGAAGTCCGCGCTGATCACCTCTGCGGCCATGCCCTTGAGGTCGCAGCTCGGGGGCGCCCACATCGACATCCAAGACGCGCTGACCTGCGCGCTCGTGGGGTGGGCCTTCGCCACCCGTCCCGCGACGCTCGCCCCACCTGAGCCAGCCGTCTCCCCACGTGAGGGCTGGATCTGGGTTCCCACCGACTGTCTCTCCCCTGGGGCGTCCACCCCATGAGCGCTCGGGAACGCCATGCGGGCTGACCTGCTCCTGGCCCGCGCCTACGGCCGCGCCCGCGTGCTGCCCGAGGCGTTCCTGGAGGACGCGCTCGCCGCCGCGCTGGAATCCACGGACGCCTGGGCGCGCCTGGTGCGCCACTTCGGCTGGGCCTTGCCCACGGCGTTGGTCAAGGTGAGCACCCAGGACCGGGTCGCGGGTGGGCGATCAGACATCCGGCTCACCTTCGCCGACGGCAGGCGCGTCGTGCTGGAGCTCAAGGCCGACGTAGCACCCGGGTTGGTGCAGTTGGCCAGCTACGCCGATGATCAGGTTGACGCGGTCATCGGCGTCGCGACGACCCCACGCATCTACCCCACCCCGAAGCTCCTGAGCTCCATCACCTGGGCGGACCTGAAGCACCTGCCCTGGATGGACCCGCCGCTCTGCTGGCGCCAGCTCCTGCATCTGGCCGACACCATAGGAGTCACCGTGCCCCCGATCGACGTCTCCGCGCTGACCGGGCTTTATGCCTCGTTCGAGGCGCAAGACACGTTCACGACCTGGTCGCAGGAGGCGGCCGATCACATCGCAAAGGCGCTCACAGGCGGCGGCGCGCAGTTCGTCACCCGAGAGAAGAAGCGCGGGCGCCGCTACGATGAGCGTGGCAATCGACGCCAGGTCTCATGGGCCTGGCCGAAGCCCTGGCGTCATCACCCCTGGGCGGGCGTCTACTCGGGGCTCTACTTCGGATACCCGCACGCGCCGGTGTTGGCGGCGGGGCTGCCGGACCTCGTGCTGTGCTGGCAGTGCAAGCCCGGTGAGGCGCTACACCAGGCGCTGGTCAACGACCTGCAACTCGCCGAGATCGCCGCGCGCTGGGCGTCGCCGGGTGCCGATGGCACGCTCCGCCTCTGGCTGCCGGGGCAGTGGCCCCTGCTGATGGCCCGGCGCAGCGCAGCACATCTGCTGGCGCACCCCGAGCCAGGTCGGGTCTACCTCACCTGGGTGGACGGCCTGCTTCGAGAGTGGGCCGAGCTCGGGATCACAAGTCGCCTGCAAGCGCACCTGCCCGTGTCCACCGCGCCTGCCTCCGAGGACGACGATGGCCCGTCGGACCTCGCCCCGTCCACCTCTCCGTCCGAGGTCTCCCAATGAGCGCCGAAGCCAGCCGCATCGTCAACAAGCTCTGGTCGTACTGCAACGTGCTCCGCGACGACGGACTGTCCTACGGCGACGACCTGGAGCAGCTCACCT
>CAZKWG010001068.1:0-2034 GCA_964556105.1 uncultured Enterobacterales bacterium
GCGACGCTCACCCCGCTGCACCCCGACATGACGGCCTTCACCTGGCTCGACCGGGTGGGGGGCTGGGACGTGAACGGCGACGAGCAGGGCTGACCCGCGACTGGATCCGAGACTGGACCTCAACGCGCCCGGGATCCCTCCGGGGCATGGAGTAGACCGATGGACTCTCTGGAGAGCGTGCTCAAGGCGACCATCCGCGACATCCCCGACTTTCCGAAGCCCGGCATCCTGTTCAAGGACATCACGCCGGTGCTCGCCGACCCGAAGCTCTTCCGGCGCACCGTGGACTACTTCGCCGAGCTCTACGCGGGCAGCCACATCGACGTGGTCGTCGGGATGGAGTCCCGCGGGTTCCTCTTCGGCGCGCCCCTGGCCATGGAGCTGTCCGCGGCCTTCGTGCCGGCGCGCAAGCCGGGCAAGCTGCCCTACCACAGCGTGGGCGTCTCCTACGATCTGGAGTACGGCTCCGCGACGCTGGAGATGCACATCGACGCCATCAAGCCCGGTCAGCGCGTGCTGGTGATGGACGACCTGCTCGCCACCGGCGGGACGGCGCTGGCGACCACCCAGCTCGTGACGCAGCTCGGCGGAGAGGTCGTCGCCTGCTGCTTCGTCGTCGAGCTGAGCTTCCTCGATGGCCGCGCTCGCCTCGGCGGCCTGCCGGTCCAGAGCATCATTCAGTACTGAGCGCGCGGGACCTCAGCGCCGCCAGGATCTCCCCCCAGGCGCGCGCGATCTCGCCCTCGAGGGCCGCGGGCTCACCGTCGTTGTGGACGACGGCGGTGGCCAGGCGCGCCTTCTCTGCGACGGGCATCTGCGTGGCCAGCCAGGCCCGCGCCTGCGCCTCGTCCAGACCCTCGCGGCCCATGAGCCGCGCGACCTGCACGTCTGGGCTCACCAGCACGACGAGCAGCGCGTCGTAGCGTCGCCAGGTCCCGGTCTCGACCATCAGCGCGGCCTCCACCACCGCGACGGGGTGCCCCTGGGCGGCGAGCCCGGCGAGCCCGTCCTCGATGGCCTGCCGGATTCGTGGGTGGGTGATCGCCTCCAGGGCGCGCCGCGCGGCGGCGTCCCCCACGACGCGCGCGCCGAGCGCCTCGCGGTCCAGGGTCCCGTCCGGGCGCAGGAGATCGGCGCCGAAGCGCGCCAGGATCTCGGTGAGCGCCGGGCTGCCGGGGGCCGTCACGTCCCGCGAGAGCTGATCGGCGTCGAGCACCGGCACGCCCCTGGCGCGCAGGGCGGCGGCCACCGTTGATTTGCCGCAGGCGATCCCGCCCGTCAGTCCGACCGTCTGCATTGGTTAGTCATCAAACTTTTCGATGTATCGGAATATCGTACGTGGATCGACCCCGAGATCCCGAGCCGTCTGTGCTTTGTTCCAGTTGTTCAGCTCGAGGACCTCGCGGATGTAGGTCTTCTTGAAGTCCTCCTCTGCCTCGGCCAGCGTGCGGATGGAGCGCTTCTCGTCTTCACGGATCCCGAGGTCTTCAGGGCTCAACAAGGCGCGATCGCTCATGATCACGGCCTTCTTGATACGGTTCTCGAGCTGTCGGACGTTGCCGGGCCAGTAGTAGTTCTTCATGGCGCGGACGCAGTCGTTGGAGAAGCCGCGGGCGCGGCTGTTGTACTGCTCGGCGTAGCGCGCGAGGAAATACTGGGCGAGGAGGGGCACGTCGTCGCCGCGATCGCGCAGCGGCGGCAGGGTGAGCGTGACCTCGTTCAACCGATAGAACAGATCCTCACGAAAGCGACCACAGGCGATCTCTTCCTCCAGGTTCTTGTTCGTCGCGCTGACGAGGCGGAAGTCGACCGGCCGGGGCCGCAGCTCTCCGACGCGCTCGATCTGACGCTCCTGGAGGACGCGCAGCAGCTTCACCTGCAGGTTCATCGGCATCTCGCCGATCTCATCGAGGAAGAGCGTGCCGCCATCGGCCGCCTCGACCTTGCCCACCTTGTCGGTCACGGCGCCCGTGAACGCCCCCTTCTTGTGGCCGAAGAGCTCGCTCTCCAGCAGGTTCTCGGGGATGGCGCCAC
>CAZKWG010001069.1:0-2026 GCA_964556105.1 uncultured Enterobacterales bacterium
AGGCTGGCGGCCCGGTGCGCCACGACCGTAGGCGCGCGGCCCTCGAGGCGGGCCCCAGCTTGACCTTCGTGGGCGGCTACAGCGCGGAGCCTGGCGAGGGCGCGCTCCCCGACCGGATCGCGCCGAGCCTGGGCGGCTATGGTCGCGTCGAGCTGAGCGGCCTCGGGGTGCGCGTCGGGGCGCTCGCGCTGGATGGCGAGCCCGTCCTGACCCTGGGCGTCGAGATCGGCGCGCCCATCGGGCGCAGCACGTTTTGACGCGCGCGATCGAAATGATCTCCCTCTGAGGACGATCTCCGGATCGTGTCCGGCGCCTGGGCTCGTCCTCGGCCTAAGCTCAACGCCAAGAGACGTCTTCGCTGGGGTCCTGGGCCGCGCATGCAGGTTGAGAACTACAGACAGTTCGGTGGCTCGTTGATGATGCCGGCGGCGTTACGAAACGTGGCTGGCTACCATCGCGTCATCGGCAGACAGACCTCCGCGGCGCTCACCGAGCCCATGCTGTTCGGGATCGCCGGCGGGATCGGCGCGACCTGCCAGGTGGTGGGGGCTGGCGGCGCGGCCCCGCAGCTGAAGATCGATCTCGGGCCACGCTACAAGGGGCTGGTCAGCGACACGCTGCAGGCGCTCTGCGTCCGCCTGGGCCTGCCGGCCTCGTTCCGGCACACCTCGAGCGTCGAGATCGCCACGTTGAACCTCCGGCAGGCGCTGAGCCGAGGAGAGCCGCCGCTGGTGTTCGGCGACGCGGCCCGGATCTCGCACCTCGCCTGGCCCTCGCTCGGCGATCCTGGCTACGTCGGCGTCCTGTACGGGATCGAGGGAGAGGGCGCGGACGCCGTCGCCCAGCTCGCGGATCTGTCCAGCGGGCCGGTGGGCGTGCCCCTGGCGGAGCTGCTGCCAGAGGGGAGCGCGCGGCATCTCTACGTCTTCGTCAACGCCCCGGCCGCCCCGGTGGATCTGCCCAAGGCGCTGGAGGGCGGGCTGCGCGCCTGCTGCGAGCGCATGCTCGACCCGCCCCACCCGAAGACCGCCTACGGGCTGCGCGCCCTCCAGCGCCTCGCGGAGAGCGTGCTGGCGGAGGGTGACCCGGAGGGCTGGCCGAGCCTGTTTCCCCCCGGAGGGGCGCTGCTGGAGGCTCTGCTGACCTTGTACGCGGCGATTGAGCTCGGCGAGGCCGGGCCGCAGGGCGGGCGCGCGATGTTCGCCACCTTTCTGGGCGAGGCCGGCGCCGTGCTGCAGGGCCCCGATCTCGGCGAGGCCATCGATCGCTACGAGGCGCTGGCGGGCGCGTGGCAGGCTCTCGGCGAGGCGTTGCTGCCCGAGAGCTGCCCCCCGCTGGGTGAGCTTCGCCGCCTGCTCCAGGCGCGCGCGGAGCTGCTCGGGCGTCACCCCGTCGAGACCCGGGCGGAGCGGGAGACCATCCGCGAGCGGATCGTGGAGATCCGCGCGGCGGTCGCGCGCGACTTCCCGCTGGACGAGGCGGGGCGCCGCGCCCTGCTCGTCGAGGTGCAGGAGCGGCTACAGACGCTCGCCGCCGACGAAGAGATGGCGATCCGCGAGCTGAAGCTGACGAACCGCTGAGCGTCCGCGGCCAGCTCGCCAACCCTCGCCCACGGCGAAGAATGGCTACTCGGCGGTCGCCTCGCGCCGCATCAGCGCGTCGAGGGCCAGGCGGGCGGGCATCTTCCCCGAGGCGATGGCGCCCACCGCCTCCGTCAGCGGCAGGTTGACCTTGCTGGCCCGCGCGAGGGTCACGAGCGCGGTGCACAGGCGCGCGATCTCAGGCTCGGCGCGGCCGGCGCGGCCGATGCGCAGCCCGGCGGCGTAGGTGGGTGAGTCGGGGTGCGCGGCGCAGCTCATCAGGTCGCCGACGCCGGAGAGCCCCGCCAGGGTCAGCGGGTTCGCGCCGAGGGCGGCCCCCAGGCGCGCGCCCTCCGCCAGGCCGCGCGACACCACGACCCCGCGCACGCCGACGCCGAGGTCCAGCCCGTCGGCCACCCCGAGGACGGCGGCGAGCACCTGCACCA
>CAZKWG010001070.1:0-2025 GCA_964556105.1 uncultured Enterobacterales bacterium
GGGCGATCGTGCCCATCGCGCAGGTGATCACGTTGCTGGAGCGCGTGCAGCCCGAGCTGAGCGTGCCCACCGTGCCCATGACGTAGACCGTCGGGCTGGTGTTGGTCTGGGGCAGCGTGATGGTGAGCGAGACGTTGGACGCGCTCTTGTTGCCGATGTTGGAGACCTGCACCGACCAGGTGGCCATGTCGTAGACGTAGTCGCCCGTGGGCTGGGTGATGGAGGTCGTGAGATCCGAAGCCGCGAAGGCCGGGAGGCTGGCGAAGGACAGGGCGAGGGCGGACGCGTAGCGGAGCGACATGGTAGATGCCTCCTCAGATGGGTTGTTCGAGCTGAATGATGATGCCGCGCACCCGCTCGCTTGGGTGGAGCGAGGCAGGGGCGCGTTCGTTGTGACACCTTCACCATACATCGGGGCCGCGCAGGAGGGGGGCAGACGTGACCGTGTGTTACCGAGCGCGACCGGTTCTGTTACCGAGGCGGCACGACGCTCTGGGCGGTCACGCCGTCGCAGGTTCCGCCACTCAACCTACCTCAACATCCCCGCCAGCACATCCGGCAGGCGCGCCGGCAGGTCCTCCGGCCGCTCCAACACCAGGTAGCGCCCCGGCCCGAAGATGGGCTGCAACCAGCTCTCCGCGCCCTCGCGCGAGGCGAAGCTGGTGCAGTGCAACACGACGCCCTGTCGCCGCGCCTCGGCCGCCGCCACCACGCTGTCCGCCAGCCCCTGCTTGCCGCGGTAGCCGTCGCGGTCCTCCGGCCGCCCGTCGCTGACCAGCAGCAGCAGCTTCTTCGACTGCGGCCGCCGCGCCAGCGTCCAGGCGGCGTGACGCAGAAAGGCGCCGAGACGGGTCGCGCCGCCCGCGCGCAGGCCCGCCAGTCGGCGCTGGGTCGCCTCGTCGTAGACGTCCTCCCAGCCCTTGATCCGCTGCACCCGGCACTGTTGGGGCCCGTCGTTGGAGAAGCCATAGAAGGCGTGGGGCAGCTCCATGGTGCGCAGGCCCTCGGCCAGCACGACGATCGCCTCCTGCTCGCGGTAGAGCGTGCCCCCGTGCACCGAGCCGCTCAGGTCCACCATCACCAGCACCGCCAGATCGCGGCGCTGCCGGACGAAGCGCGCGTGCCAGTCCACCCGCTGCGGCGACCAGCCGGCGGCCAGGTCCACGGTGGCGGCGATGGCGCGATCCAGATCCAGCTCCGGCCCGTCCTCCTGACCGTGCTCCCAGCGCTCCTCGATCTTCAGGGCCGAGAAGCGGCGTCGCACCTCGCGGATCGTCCCCTCCTGCGCTAAGGCCAGCCGCCCCCAGGCCTCGCGGTCACCGGACGGGGCGTCCACCTCCTGCACGGCCACGGCGGCGAAACGGAAGCTCTGGGTGCTCTCGTCCCACTCGTCGTAAGGCTGGCCCTCCTCGTCCGGGCTCGTGGGCCGCGCCTCGCTGTGCAGCAGCGTGGCGCTCGGCGGTGGCGGCGCCTCGGGTCGGCCCAGCGCCGCTCTCAAGGCGCCTGTCACCTTCGACCGCACCGCGGTCGACTCCGCCCGCTTGCGGCTCAGCTCCCGCAGCAGGGCCAGCGGCGCCGGGCCCTCCTTCCAGGCCTCCTCGGCCTTGATGTCGCGTGCTAGATTATCTAGTATCCACTCCGGCCGCAGGATCCCGATCAGCAGCGGCAGCGGGGGAGCGCCCAGGCGGGCCTCTTTGAGGCGCAGGCGAAGCTGGCTGGCCTGCCCGAGCAGGGTGAGCGGCAGGGCCCGGTCGTCCAGGACGGCGGCGTCGGAGAGCCCGTCGATGCGCGCCGTCGCCTGTCTCGCCGCCTCGCTCGCGGCCGAGAAGCCGCGTGTAACATCGTGATATACCCGATCTGTCTCGGTGAGCCCGTCCAGGAGCACAGCGAAGGGCTCGGGCAGGCCGGCGCGCGGGACCGCCGTGTGGTTCACGCGCAGGGCGGTGGCTTTGGACAGCAGGCGCACAGCGGCGAGATCCGACTTCAGCCCCGGCCAGAGCAGGCTCCAGCGCCGGGCGATCACCC
>CAZKWG010001071.1:0-2023 GCA_964556105.1 uncultured Enterobacterales bacterium
CATCGTTCAGGCCCCCATCGGCCGCGCCTCGATGGACGCGCAGCAGCTGCAGGAGAACCTCTCCACGCTGGTCGCTACGCTCATCCGCCTCAAGCCGAGCACGGCGAAGGGTACCTATCTCAAGAGCATCGCCATCTCGTCCACGATGGGCCCTGGGGTGAAAATCGATCCCCTCGACGCCCAGCGCGTGGCCGAGGGCGAGTAGGAGGCACACATGGACCGCTCCGAAAAGGCCGAGATCGTCAACGCTCTCGCGGCGACGATGCAGCGGACGCAGTTCCTGGCGCTCGCCGACTACCGCAAGGTGACGGTCGCTGAGATTTCGGCAGTTCGCCGGAAGTTCCGCGATGCTGGGATGAACTACGTCGTCATCAAGAACACGCTCGCCCGGAAGGCCATGGAGGGCACGCCTCTCGCGGTGCTCGGGCCCAAGCTCAAGGGCATGAACGGCTTCATCATCGCGGAGTCTGATCCCATCGCCGCGGCGCGCGCGCTGCGGGAGATCGTGAAGGACTTCAAGAAGACGGAGAAGTTCACCATCTGGGGTGGCTACTTCGACGGCGCAGCTCTCGACGGTCCCGATGTGGACAAGGTCGCGGATCTGCCCGGCAAGGAGGAGCTGCTGTCCACGCTGCTCGCGACGATTCAGGAAGGGCCGCGCCAGCTGCTCGGGGTCATCCAAGGCCCCGCGCGCGACCTCCTGTATCTGCTCAAGAACTACGAGCAGAAGCTCGAAGAGGCGGACGGGACGTCCGCGTGATCGCCCCCTGGGGGCTCCGCTTCAGAGCCCCCGCCGCCTCGGACTCAACCCTTCGAGGCCTCGCTACCCTTTCCTTTTCAGGACTACAGGAGACTCTCCATGTCGCTCACTCAGGACCAGGTCGTCGACTACATCAAGAACCTCCGCCTCGCTGAGGTCAAGGCCCTCATCGAGACCCTGGAGGCCGAGCTCGGCGTGAAGGCCTCGGCCCCCATGATGGCCGTTTCCGCCGGCCCCGCCGCTGGTCCGGCCGCCCAGGCCGAGCCCGTCGAGGAGAAGACCGAGTTCGACGTCATCCTCACCGAGGCTGGCGCCGAGAAGATCAAGGTCATCAAGGTCGTTCGCGAGCTCACCGGTCTGGGTCTCAAGGAGGCCAAGGATCTGGTCGAGGGCGCGCCCAAGGAGGTCAAGACCGGGATCTCCAAGGACGACGCCGCCGCGGCCGTCAAGAAGCTCGAGGAAGTCGGCGCCAAGGCGACCGTCAAGTAAGCACGATGGTGCTGGGAGGAGGGGGGCGCTCGCCCCTTCTCCTCCCGCGTCGTTCAAGCATTTCTCCGGGTGGCCTTGACAGGCCCCCGGGATCATGCTCTAGGACGCGGCCGACCCGTGCTGGGTGGGTGCGTCCTTACACTTCGGGTCTGCGTTTCCCGCAGCCCTGTGGCCGCTCCCGCCCAAGGGCGTGGTCAAACAACCCGGTCGAGCCTCGACTCTCCTGCATGAATCCCCTCGCGACGGCCGCCACCCGCGGAGCACGCCCGCCTAGCAGGAGGCGGTGCAGTGTCCGTTTTCCAGCGGAGAACGCTACGACGTTCGTTCACCGGAGGAAGTAGGAGGCAGGCTGAGCACAGGTTCATCCTGTGAGCGCTCCTCCTCCATGAGTGAACTCCGGCGTACCTTCTCGCTGACGACGGCCTCCTGGAGCCATTGATGCCCGAGCTTCTCGCAAACAACTACAAGTTTCGCCGGTCCTTCGCCAAGACGTTGCCGGCAATCGAGGTTCAGAACCTCATTCAGATCCAGCGGGAGAGCTACGAGAAGTTCCTTCAGCGGAACCTCCCCCCGATGGAGCGGGAGAACATCGGTCTTCAGGGCGTTTTCAAGAGCGTCTTCCCCATCCAGGACTTCAGCCACAAGGCCTCGCTCCAGTTCGTCTCGTACGACCTGGAGGCGCCGAAGTACGACGTGGACGAGTGTCGCGAGCGCGGCATGACCTTCTCCGCGCCGCTGAAGGTCACCGTTCGTCTCGTGGTCTGGGACGTCGAT
>CAZKWG010001072.1:0-2021 GCA_964556105.1 uncultured Enterobacterales bacterium
GCGGCGCCGTAGTGCTCGTCGGGGTCGTTGCGGGTGGCCCAGGTCGGCGCGCTGACCAGGATCTCGCTGTAGCCGTCGTTGTTGAGGTCGCCGGGCGTAGCCATGCCGTGGCCGAGCTGGTTGTCTCCGTTCTGGATGTCGTCGATCTCGGCGAGGTAGCCGTCTTCTTCGGGAAGAGCGTCGCCGGGATCGAGCGCGGTCAGGTCGGCGCCGGAGTAGATGCGGGCCCAGTTCTGCTCGAAGCTGGAGTCATAGATGTTGGTCGTGGACGCGATCACGTCAGCGTAGCCATCCCCGTCAATGTCGCCCGCGTCGGCGAAGAGCTGGCCGAGGCCGTTCGACTCGTCGGAAAGGAAGGCGTCGCAGAACTCGTCCATGGTGAAGCTGCCCGCCGGCAGCTCGAAGGACGCGCACATCAGGTCGTAGTCCGCCACCAGGTCCGCCCGGCCGTCGCCGTTCAGGTCCCCGATGATCGCGAACTCTGAGATCGGGTCCACGTCCTCACCGACGCCGAAGATGCACTCGGCTTCCTCGGCGAGGTCGCCGTCTTCGGTCACCGGACCCGCGAGCGCGAAGAGCGAGCCCTGCCCATCTGCGTTGCGGTCGAGCCGCACGAACAGGTCCTGCTGGCCATCGTCACCGATGATGTCGCCAACGGCGGGCTCGATCTGCCTGCTGCCGTCGTAGCTGTCCGCGATGCTCAAGAGCGCCGCCGGAGCTTCTTGAAGGGAGACGTCACCCTCGAAGGGACCATAGGCGATCCAGGCCGCGTCCTGTCCGTCGAATCCTTGAGCCAGCGCGAGGTCTGGGAAGCCATCCCCGTCGAGATCGCCGGCCTGCAAGACGAAGCCTGTATCGTAGGCGCGATTCGCATACAGCCGGGCAAACGCCGTATCCCAGACCTGCGCTTCGCCCTGGAGTGGACCTCGGACGAGGTAGACACCGTCCTCAGTCGGATCGCGATAGGACGGGTCGCTGATGGCGAGATCCCGCATGCCGTCCCCGTCGAAGTCGGTGAGCGCCATGCCCATGCCGAGGTAGCTCGCCTCGCCAGCCGTCAGGATCGCGCTGGCGTCCTCGGGTGCGCTTCTCCCCTCAGCCGGAGAGCAGTCCGGTTCACCGTCGCAGTCGTTGTCGGCCAGGTCGCCACAGACCAGCGATCCTCCAGGGTGAGCGTGGGCATTACCGTCTGCGCAGTCCAGGTCATTGTCGACGTTCTCCTGCGGTTGGGTGCAAGCTTCGACGGGGCTGGCGGCATCACCGTAGCCGTCGCCGTCGAGGTCGGCGTACCAGGTCACCGGCTCGCAGGCGCTGTCGTCGGCGGTCTCGTGGCCCGACTCCGATGGATTGGAGTCGTCCTCGTGCACTCGACAGCGGCAACCGTCGCCACGACAGGCGACGAGGGCCAGGAGCCAGGGCCAGCGGGCGCGGAAGATCATGCCCTCTCAGTAGCCCGCGTGCAGGACGTAGACCGCGCCATCGCCCCAGGTGGACTTGTCCCCCCATCCGAGCCCGTCTGAGGCGTCGACCTCGAAGCTGCCCCCGAAGACGCCCTCAATCACCACGGCCTCATCTTCGCCGAGCTCCATCATCGGCGCACCGATGGCGATGGTCCCGTCCGGCGTTACCGCCATTGCGTAGCCGAACTGGCCAGACTGCGTATCGTCGCCCAGGATCTGGGCGTCCGCGGCGTCTGAGCCGAGGGTGCCGGCGAGGGGGCCGTACCAGAGGGAGGCAGATCCGACTTCTTCGAGTCGATTCAGCGTGGTCCACGATGCGCCGATCAAGAGGTCCAAGTCGCCGTCCATGTTCAGATCGCCCGCGCTGGTCAGCGAGGTGCCAAGCCCAGACTTCGCTACCTCCCCCTCACTCACCGCCATCGCATCGTCAAGGCTGATCGCCCCGCCCTCCGCGAGCACCGCCCCCGAGAACAGCCACACCTTCCCCGCGCTGTAGTCGGCCTCCGGCGCCGACACCAGCAGATCCCCGACCCCATCGCCGTCCATGTCCCCCGCGTCCGC
>CAZKWG010001073.1:0-2019 GCA_964556105.1 uncultured Enterobacterales bacterium
GTGCGCGCTGGAGGGGGAGGAGCCGCTGCCCTTCACCACGCTCTCGCGCGAGGTGCTGCGCACGGTCGCGAAGAGCCTCGGGATCTCGGCGAAGACACGCTGGAGGGATCTCAGCGACGCCCAGCGTCAGGCCATGCTGGAGGGCGCCGAGCTCCGCTACGAGGTGACGAAGACCAGCGGCGCGCGGACGATGACGATGGACAAACGGTGGGGGGGGATCCTGCCCACCCTCACCCACGTCTGGAAGTACACCTGGCTTCAGCGTCTCGGCCGTTACAGGCGGCAGATCGGCTGCCCGAGCTGTCACGGCAAGCGCCTGAACCCCATCGCGCTGGCCGTGGACTTCCGCGGGTACGACATCGCCCGCCTGTCTGGCCTCAGCGTCGGCGAGGCGCGCGCCTTCTTCGACGCGCTCCAGCTCGAGGGCAACGAGCTGCGCGTGGGCGAGCCCATCCTGCGGGAGATCCGCGGCCGCCTGGTCTTCCTCGATCAGGTGGGGCTGGGCTACCTCACCCTGGACCGCTCCGCCGCCACCCTGTCCGGCGGCGAGGGCCAGCGCATCCGGCTCGCCAGCGCCGTGGGCGCCGGTCTGCAAGGGATCACCTATATCCTCGACGAGCCGAGCATCGGGCTGCACACCCGCGATCACGCCCGCCTGCTGGACGCCCTGGTGCGCCTGCGCGACAAGGGCAACACCGTCATCGTCGTCGAGCACGACCCGGAGACCATGGCGCGCGCCGACTATCTGGTCGAGGTGGGTCCCGGCGCCGGCCGCGAGGGTGGCAACCTCGTAGCATGCGGTACACCAAAACAATTCATGAAGTCACCCTCGCTGACGGCCCGCTGGCTGCGCGGCGAGGAGCGCATCGAGATCCCCAGCGTACGCCGCCCCGGCAACGGGCTGGCGCTCACCATCCGGGGCGCGCGGGCGAACAACCTGCGCGGCGTGGACGTCCAGATCCCGCTCGGCTGTCTCATCGCTGTAACGGGTGTTTCTGGCAGCGGGAAGAGCTCGCTGGTGCTGGACGTGCTCCATCGGGCGCTGGCGAAGGCCCTGGGCCATGAGCACGATCGCCCTGGCGAGCACGACGCGCTGCTGGGCGCCGAACATCTGGACAAGGTCATCGAGATCGATCAGGCGCCGATCGGGCGCACCCCGCGCTCCAACCCCGCCACCTACACCGGCGCCATGGACGCGATCCGCGACCTCTTCGCCGAGCTGCCCGAGGCCCGCGCCCGCGGCTACAAAAAAGGCCGCTTCTCCTTCAACATCGAGGGCGGCCGCTGCGAGGAGTGCCAGGGGGCCGGCGTGCGCACGGTCGAGATGCAGTTCCTCGCCGACGTCGAGGTGATCTGCGAGAGCTGCGCCGGGCGCCGCTTCAACCCGGACACGCTGGAGATCCGCTACCGCGGCAAGACCATCACCGACGTGCTGGACATGACCGTGGCGGAGGCGGTGGAGTTCTTCAAGGCGCACCGGAAGATCAGCCGTATCGTGTCCACCCTGGAGCGCACCGGGCTCGGCTACGTGTCCCTGGGCCAGCCCTCCACGACGCTCTCGGGGGGCGAGGCGCAGCGGATCAAGCTGGCCACGGAGCTGCAGCGACCGGCCACCGGGCGCACGCTGTTCATCCTCGACGAGCCGACCACGGGCCTGCACATGGCGGACATCGCCCGCCTGCTCGCCGCGCTACAAGCCCTGGTGGACTCGGGCAACACGGTGCTGGTCATCGAGCACAACACCGACATGATCAAGGTGGCCGACCACATCCTCGATCTCGGGCCCGAGGGTGGGAGCGGCGGCGGGCGGCTGATCGGCCAGGGCACGCCGGAGCAGATCGCCCTGCTGGACACGCCCACGGGCCGGGTGCTCGCCGACGTCCTGCGGCGAGAGGGCCGGCTGTCTCATGACGTTACACAGGCTGTTACAGCCGCCGAGCCCCAGACGCCCTATGGCGTGGACCTCAGCGCGGTCACGACCCGACGGCGAAGGTCCCGCAGCACCGACCTCGTGCTGCG
>CAZKWG010001074.1:0-2016 GCA_964556105.1 uncultured Enterobacterales bacterium
ACCACCGCGCCGCCCAGGACGTGGTCCTTCCTGAGCCCGCGGACGTCCAGGACGGGCGCCATCAGAAGCCCCCGGGTCGTGGGCCCCGCCAGCCGCCCGACGACTGCGACTGTTGCTGGAACGGTGAGCCAGAACCCGTGCTGGTGGTGGACACCTGGGCGCCGAGCACGATCTCCATGCCCTCGCTCAGACCCTCGCCGCTGACCTCGGTGCAGGCGCTCCCTTGGATGCCGGTCTGCACCTCGAGGGGCGCCAGCAGCCCGCCCTCGACGACGCGCCAGAGCTTGCGCGGTCCGCCCTTGCTGCCCCGACCGCCGCCGCCGCGCCCGCCGCCCCCGCCGCCCCCGCGCGCGGGCGCGGTCGCCTCCTCGCGCGCCTCGGGCACCCGCAGCGCCGCGTCCGGCGAGAAGCGCAGCGCGGCGTTCGGCGCGCAGAGCACGCCCAGGACCTCGTCCACGACGATCTCCACCGTCGCCGTCATGCCCGGGAGCAGGGCACGATCTTCATTATCGACCGACACCTCGACCGTATAGGTGACCACGCTCTCCACCGTCGCGGACTGCAGGCGCACCTTGTCCACGCGGCCCTCGAAGCGGCGCTCGCCGAAGGCCGGCACGGTGAAGCGCACGGTCTGGCCCTGCTTCACGCGGCCGATGTCCGCCTCGTCCACCGCCACCAGGATGCGCATCTTGGACAGATCGCCCGCGATGACGAAGAGGGTCGGCGCCGACATGCCGGCGTTCACCGTCTGCCCGACGTCCACGTCGCGGCGCACGACGACCCCGTCCACCGGGCTCACGATCGTCGCATAGCCCAGGTTGGCGCGGGCTCGGTCCAGGCTCACGCGGGCGGACTCGGCCTGGGCCACCGCCACCCGCAGCGCCGTCTCGGCCGCCAGCAGCTCCTCCGCCGTCGCGCTCTGGGTGGCGGCGAGGGCGCGCACGCGGACCAGCGTGGCCTCCGCCTCCGCCGCCTGCGCCGCGCTGATCTCCTGGTTGGCCCGCGCCTGCGCCACGTCCGCCGTCAGCAGCGAGGTGTCGATGCGGGCGATGACCTGCCCGGCGGCGACGGGATCGTTGAAGTCCACCAGCAGGGCCTCGACCACGCCGGAGACCTGGCAGCCGACCTCGACGGTGGTGACCGCCTCCAGGCTGCCCGTCGCCGTCACCACCGCGCTGACGTCCTGGCGCGCCAGCGCCTCGACGCGCAGGGTGGGCGCCTCCTCGGCCGAGCGCTCTGTCCACCAGGGCACGCCGATGGCGACGAGCACGGCGAGCGCGGCGAGGGTCAGCCCGAACACGAGGACGCGGCGCTTCATGCAGGCGGCTCCCAGAGGGGGATCCCGGCTCTAACAGAGCCGCGAGGCTGTCGCTGGCCAGGGAGGGAAGAACGCGCGCGGCCCCCGGGTTGACGCTGCTGGAAAAGGAGGACCCCATGGTCAGGCGGTGGTGGAATCTGGCGTTGCTGGTGGGCGGGCTGGGCGTGGGCTTCGCCTGCGCGGAGGCGACGGGCAAGGACGGCGACCCGGCGACGGCGCCCACGGCGATCCCGCAGCTCCCAGCCGAGTACAACCCGGTTCACAGCCTGGCGCCGCTGGTCGAGCGGCTCCAGCCGGCGGTCGTCAACCTCTACGTCAAGCAGAAGGTCGAGCTGCCGCAGTCGATGATGCAGTCGCCCTTCGGCCCCTTCTTCGGCTTCCCGCCCGGCTCGGGCGGCCAGGACTCCGAGGAGGGCCAGGGCTCCGGCCGCTTCCGCACCCAGGAGGGCCAGGGCTCGGGCTTCCTCATCTCGGCGGACGGCTACATCCTGACGAACAACCACGTCGTCGCGGACGCCGACAAGGTGATGGTCAAGCTGGCGGACGATCGCGAGCTGGAGGCGAAGGTGATCGGCCTGGACGAGCGCACCGACGTCGCCCTGGTCAAGGTGGACGTGCCGGGCGACCTGCCCTTCGTGCGCCTGGGCTCGTCCGAGGCCGCGCGCGTCGGCGACTGGGTCGTCGCGATCGGCAACCCC
>CAZKWG010001075.1:0-2015 GCA_964556105.1 uncultured Enterobacterales bacterium
CGCCCAGCACGCCCATGATGAAGCTGAACTCGAGCGGAGGCTTGAGCAGCCCCATGTCGATGAGCGGCGCGATGGAGCCGGTGTGGCCCGTGTCGAAGCACTCCAGCTCGGGCTTCGTGTCCGTCTCGTTCATCGCCGCGAGCAGCCGCTTGATCTTGCCGAACGGGTTCGGGAAGATGAGATCGAAGACGAAGTCCTTTCGCCGCGGCGAGTACTTCGCGTAGTTCATCGAGCCCATGTTCAGCGCGGCGACGTGCGGGCGGACCTCGCGGATGGTCTGCTCCTGCAGCGTGGTGTCCTCGTCCAGGCTGCCCGTGGAGAAATTCAGGATCACCGGGCAGCGCGCCTCGATCTCCGCCCGGATGGCCGCGAACGTGGCCGGCGACCAGGTGGGCGTGCCGTCATCGTTGCGCGCGTGGATGTGGACCACGGTGGCGCCCTCGTCCCAGGCGCGCTTCGCCTCCTCCGCGATCTCGACGGGGGTGTAGGGGATGGCCGGGTTCTGCTTGCGGTCCGCGAGCACGCCGGTGAGCGCGCAGGCGACGATCACGGGATCCGTGAACATCAACGCCCCTTCCAGGACGGGGCCCGGCGGCCCAGGAAGGCGCCGATGCCCTCCGCGGCGTCCTCGAACATGAGGTTCAGGGAGAGCTGGCTGTGCATGTGCGCGAGCGCCGCGTCCAGGGGCAGGTCGTCGATGGTGTGCAGGGCCTCGAGCCCGAAGCCGACCACCGCGGGCGACCAGGCGCAGACCTGACCGGCCAGGCTCTCCGCCAGGAGCCGGGCCTCCCCGGGCGGGGCGAGGCGGTTGACCAGGCCGAGCCCGTGGGCGTCCGGCGCGGCGAGCCTGCGCCCCGTGAGGATGAGATCATGGACGATCTTCCTGGGCAGATTGCGCATCAGCACCGGCGCGATCATCCAGGGGAAGAGGCCCAGGCGCAGCTCCGGGGTGGCGAAGTGCGCGCGCTCGTCGGCGACGACGAGATGGCAGGCCGCGGCGACGCCGAAGCCGCCGCCGAGGGCGTCGCCGTTGATGGCCCCCACGATGGGGACGCGGCTGCTGACCATCGCGCTCAGGGTCTCGGCGAAGAGGCGGCGCCCGCGGTGCTGGGCGAGCATCCCGTCGTCCGCCGCGGGCCCCAGATCGCCGCCCGCGCAGAAGACGTCGCCCGCGCCCGTCAGCACGATGGCCTGCACGCCTTCGGCGGGGTGGGTGACGATCTCGTGGAGCTGCTCGAGCAGCGCGGCGGTGAGCGCGTTCTTCCGCTCGGGTCGGTTCAGGGTGATGATCTGGAGAGCGTTCTTCCGCTCGGAGAGGATTGGGCTCGACATGGCCAGGAAGATAGCAGGAAGGCGCAGGCCGCGCCCGAGGCCGGCAGGACGTCGGTCGGCATGAACGCTCCCCCTCCCGCCATCACTGCTTTCCAAGCGGATCATGTCCTGATCGTCGGACCGGGGAAGCTGGGGCGCTCGCTGGCCTACGCGCTGCGAGCGCGCGGGGTGGATGTGCGCATGGTCGGCCGAGGAGCGGCTATCCCCGCAGCCCCCCTCACGATGCTGACGGTCCCGGATCGGGCCATACACGAGGTCGCGCTGCTAGCGCCGTCAGGCGGGATCCTCCTGCACAGCTCGGGCGCGACCGAGGTGGAGGCGCTCCGGCCTCACCGCCCGGCCGGCTCCCTGCACCCGCTGATGACCTTCCCCGACCCGGACCTCGCGCCCCCCCGCTTCGAGGGGGTTCCGGCCGCTGTGTCGGGGGACGCGGAGGCGCGCTCTGCGGCGCGCTGGCTGGCGACGCTGCTCGGGATGCGGCCCTTCGAGATGGAGGGCGATCGGCGCCTCTACCACGCGGCCGCCGTGCTGGCGGGCAACTTCGCCACGGTCTTGCTGGCCGAGGCGGCGGCGGTGCTGGCGGCGGCCGGCGTGCCCGCGGACGAGGCCCCCGCCCTGCTCGCGCCGCTCTGCCTGGCCTCCGTTCAGAACGCCGCGCGGCTCGGACCCGCCGCCGCCCTCAC
>CAZKWG010001076.1:0-2009 GCA_964556105.1 uncultured Enterobacterales bacterium
GCCCGGTGTTGAGACCGGAGACGCGGGCGGCGATGACGGCGGTGGCGGTCAAGGCCGCGCAGGCCGTCGGCTACGAGAGCGCGGGGACCTGCGAGTTCCTGCTGGGCGAGGACCAGAGCTTCTACTTCCTGGAGATGAACACGCGCCTGCAGGTCGAGCACCCCATCACCGAGATGGTGGTGAACGTGGACCTGGCCCAGGCTCAGCTTCGTATCGCCGCGGGCGAGCCGCTCTGGTTCACCCAGGAGGATCTGCGCCAGACCGGCCACGCCATCGAGCTGCGCGTCTACGCCGAGGATCCGGAGAACAACTGGGCGCCTTCGCCGGGCAAGATCACCGGATATCGGGAGCCCGGCGGCCCCTGGGTGCGCGTGGACGGCGGCGTGTATCAGGGCGGCGAGGTGCCCATCTACTACGACCCGATGGTGGCCAAGCTCATCGTCTGGGGTCAGGACCGCGCCCAGGCCATCGGCCGCGCCCAGCGCGCGCTGCTCGAGTACCGCGTCCGTGGCATCCGGACCTCGATCCCCTTCTTTCGTGCGCTCCTCCAGGACGCGGACTTCCAGTCCGGCCACTACACGACCGGCTTCCTGTCCGCCGATCGGATGGCGACCCTGACGGCGAAGACCCACAAGGCGGACGTGGCGCTGATGGCCGCGGCCATCGCCGCCCTGGAGCGTGACGCCTCCACCTCGCGCCCGACTGAAGAGAAGACCAGCCCGTCCAGCCCGTGGCGTTGGAGCCTCCGGTGAACCTCACCCGCACCTACGACATCACCGTAGACGGCGCCGTCCGCCGCGTCGTCATCACGCGCCTGGACGGCGACGAGCGCACCGGCCGCGCCTACCACGTCTCGGTGGACGGCGGCCCCGAGCAGGTGGTCAACGCCACGCGCCCCGTCCCCGACGTGCTCGCGCTGCTCATCGACCGCCACAGCTGGGAGGCGGGGCTCACCCAGACCGACGAGGGCTGGGACGTCGAGGTGCTCGGTCTGCGCCACGCCGTCAGCGTCGTCGATCCCCGCCGCAAGGCCCTGCGCATGGCGTCGGGCGGCGAGGTCAGCGCGCTGCGCTCCCCGATGCCCGGTCGCGTCTCCCGCGTGCTGGTCTCCCTCGGCGACGAGGTGAAGAAGGGCCAGCCCCTCTGCGTGGTCGAGGCCATGAAGATGGAGAACGAGCTCAAGGCGCCCAAGGACGGGAAGGTCAAGAAGATCCTCGTCGAGGCGGGCTCCTTGGTCGAGACCAAAGCTGTACTGGTCGAGCTGGAGTAGACGGGCATGAGCGCACGCGAGCGGTGGGAGAACAAGGTCCTGGCAGGCGCGCTCACCAAGGGGGGCCTGCGCCGGGCGAGCTTCACCCGGTCGGGGGGCGAGCCGCTCCCGCACCTGTACGGACCCGAGGATCCGCCCGAGAAGATCGGCCTCCCCGGCGAGTATCCCTACACGCGCGGCATTCAGCCCACCCAGTACCGCGGCCGGCTCTGGACCATGCGCCAGTACGCCGGCTTCGGCACCGCCCGCGAGTCCAACGAGCGCTACCGCTACCTGCTCTCGCAGGGCACGACCGGGCTCAGCGTGGCCTTCGATCTGCCCACCCAGATGGGCTACGACTCCGACCACGCCTTCGCCAACGGCGAGGTGGGGCGGGTCGGCGTCGCCATCGACACCGTGGACGACATGGGCGTGCTCTTCGACGGCATCCCGCTCGACCGGGTCAGCACGTCGATGACGATCAACTCCACCGCCAGCACGCTGCTCGCCTTCTACCTCGCCGTAGCGAAGCGCCAGGGCGTGGCCTGGTCCAGCCTGCGCGGCACCATCCAGAACGATCTGCTCAAGGAGTACATCGCGCGCGGCACCTACATCTTCCCGCCGCGCCCGAGCATGCGCGTGATCACGGACCTCTTCGCCTTCTGCCGCGACCACGTCCCGGAGTGGAACACGATCTCCATCAGCGGCTACCACATCCGCGAGGCGGGCAGCACCGCGGCCCAGGAGATCGCGTTCACCC
>CAZKWG010001077.1:0-2006 GCA_964556105.1 uncultured Enterobacterales bacterium
CCAGCCCGGCCCTCCCCACCGCCGCCGACCCGCGCTGCGCCATCGGCCTGCGGAGGCCCCGCGACACGAAGCACATCCCCATCCACATGCTCTATGAGCACGGCGGGAGCGCGATCTACGAGCAGATCGAGCGCCACCCCGACTACTACCCTTACGAGGCGGAGAGACGCCTCCTCGCGCAGCATGTCGACGCGCTCATCGCCGCGATCCCGCCGGGCGCCGTGCTCATCGAGCTGGGCTGCGGCGACTGCTCGAAGACCAGCATCCTGCTCGAGGCCCTGGCGCGACGGGACGGGCACGCCGAACTGGTGGGCATCGACGCCTCGTTCGAGTGCCTGGCGCAGAACCGGGACCGCTTCGCGGCGCGCGCCGATGTCCGTTTCACGGCGATCCACGACAATTTTTTCGACGGGCTGGCCCTGGCGACCCAGCTCCACCAGGGGCGCGAGCTCTGCGTCATGCTGCTCGGCAGCACGATTGGCAACATGAGCTTCGACGACGCGCAGCTCTTCCTGCGCAACATGGTCGAGATGATCCAGGGCCGCGGCCAGCAGCCCCGCGTCCTGCTCGGGCTGGACCTCTGGAAGGACGAGGACGTGCTGCGCCGCGCCTACGACAACGACATCACCGCGCTCTTCGAGCTGGGCGGCCTGCGCAACACGCTGTGCAGCTTCGACCCCGGGCACGCCTTCGACCCGGCGGACTGGCGCTATGTGGTGGAGATCAACCCCATCGCCAACCAGGTCGAGATGTACGCCGAGGCGCAGCGGGCGCTGTGGGTCGGCGGCGAGGCCATCGCGCCCGCCGAGCGCATCCTGCTCGAGGTCTCCCACAAGTTCCGCGCCTGGGAGCTGGACCGGCTCTACGCAGGATGCGAGGTGGTGTGCGCGGTGGGCGAGTCCTACCGGGTCGTGCTGCTCACCCCCCGCGGCGGCGGCGCGACGAACCCCTGGATGCGCTACGGCGACGACGACCTCGACGACATCGATCGCGTCGCGCGCCTCGACTACGCGGCCTTCGCCCAGGCGTATGACTGGCCCACGCCCGACGGCAGGCCGATCTCCCTACTGGACGTGGGCTGCGGCAGCGGCGCCCTGCCGAGCCTGCTGCATGCCACCTCCAGCGCGAGCCAGCGATTCGCCGAGCACATCGCCGCCTACGACCTGCTGGACGTCTCGGCCAACAGCCTGCGCATCGCCGCGGGCCGGGTGCCCTTCCCTGTTGGACGCCGGTACCACACGGGGATTCAAGATTTCAGCAACCACGAGCACTACGACGAGGTGTGCGCCACCGGCTACGACCTGGTGTGGTCCATCCACGGGATCACCGCGGTGCGGCACGAGGATCTCTGGAGATCACTCTACAACATGCTCTGCGCGGTCCGAATCGGCGGCCGCATGCTCGTGGTGATGTCCGACCATGACTCGCACTACGCGCGCATCGACCGGGCCTGGGGCCTGGACCAGGCCGCCGCCGGGCGCGAGGTGCGTGAGCGCTTCCTCGAGGCGGAGGACGTGGTCGCGCTGCTCGCGGGCCACGGCGTGCCCTGCGAGGTGGTGGAGGTCCGCACGGATCACGTGTTCGCAGCCGCCGAGGCGGAGAGCTGGCGACGCTTCAACGCCTGGTGCGTCTACGATCCCGACTTCGACGTGCTCCAAGGCGGCCCGGCGGTCCGCGCCTACCTGGAGGAGATCCGGGACCCTGCGCGCGAGGGGTACCGCATGCGGCTGTCCTCGATGGCCATCTCCGTCACGCGGGACGCGCTCACCACCCTGCGCTGGATGGCGCGGCGGCCGGGCCGCCACCTCCCGCCCCTCGACGGCGAGGCCTACGCCCGCTGCTGCGCGGCCTTCGAAGCGAGCAGCACCCAGCGTCAGGCGATCGTGCGTCACATGGCGGCGCAGGTCCCGCTCCGCGGGCTCCCCGGACAGCCGATCCGCGCGCTCAGCCTCGGCTGCGGGGACGGGCGGCAGGATCTGGCCGTGCTGGTCGCCGCGCTGCCCGAG
>CAZKWG010001078.1:0-2002 GCA_964556105.1 uncultured Enterobacterales bacterium
AAGGATGAGGAGACCTGGTACCTGGACGAGGATGGCGACAGCTACGGCTCGGCCACGGAGCGCGTGACCACGTGCTGGCAGCCAGAAGGGACGGTGTCGAACGCTCAGGACTGCGATGACGGTCGGCCAGAGGTCTTCCCTGGGGCAGCGGAGATCTGTGCAGATGGAGCCGTGAACGACTGCGATGATCTGGATGGGGAGGCCGCGGCAGCCCAGTGTGCGGGTCGTGGTCCGTTCACGCTGAGCGCGGCAGACGGTGTCTTCTGGGGCGAGGTGGATGGCGATCTGACGGGCCACATGGTCGCTGGCGCTGGTGATGTGGATGGCGATGGACGTGCTGACCTGCTCGTGACCGCGCCCGGTCGTGACGACGGGGTGGCCTATCTCCTGGCTGGGCCTGCCGCTGGGATGAGCTCGCCAGCGCTGGCTATGGCCACCATCGTCGGCTTCGAGGAAGCCTACTGGTTTCGGTGGCTCACTGCGGCCCAGGGGGGCGACTTGGACGGTGACGGATACGATGACCTGCTCTTCGGCAACAATGATACCATGCCAGACGACCTGGGTATGGTGTGGTCGGTCCTGGGGCCAGTGACCGGCCTGTATGATCTCCTCTCGGCGGATGCTCGTTTGACCGGGGATGACGAAGGCGACGAGGCGGGTGCGTCCATAGCCGGAGAGGTTGACGCCAACGAAGACGGCTGGCGTGATCTCCTCGTTGGATCCCCTAGAGGAGACGCTCCTGGGGTGAACAGCCTGCTCGGGTCTTGCTCGTCGAGCGAGGAGGAAGAGCTCCCAGGGGAGGTCGGCATGTCCGTTGGCTTCGCCTCCCTCGTGCTGGGCCCCATCAGCGGCGACATGCGGCTCTCCGATGCAGACGCGCGCCTGGTAGGAGAGGATGGCGGCGATGGCGCGGGGCGCTCCGTCAGCTCGCCCGGCGATCTGAATGGAGATGGATTGGATGATCTCCTGATCGGTGCGCCGGGCAACTGCGAGGGAGGCATCAGCTCGGGGGCTGCCTATGTCGTCCTCAGCCCTATCCTTGGGGAACATAGTCTGACGGACGCCGACCAGAAGTGGATCGGACCATCGACCGACTACATCGCGGGGACGAAGGTCACTGGCGCGGGGGATGTTCTGGGAGATGGCAGCTTGGACCTGCTGATCGCGGCGCCCATTGGGTCTTCGGTGCCGTCAAGCTATCACGGACACGTCTATCTGGTCACCGAGCCAGGTGAAGGCACGATGAGCCTTGGTGCTGCCCATGCGAGCTACGCTGGGGAGACGACCTATGCCGCTGCAGGGAGCAGCATCGCTGGCGTGGAGGACATCGACGCGGACGGCTACGACGACCTGATGATCGGCGCGCCGTCCGACGAGTCTGCGGTGTATCTCATCTTTGGCCCTGTGACGGGCCACCATGATCTGGCCGACGCGGACTTGAAGTTCATCGGGGATGAAGACGGGGCAGGCCGGTCGGTCGCGGGTGTCGGAGATGTGGACGCAGACGGCACACCCGATGTGCTGATCGGCGCGCCAGAGGCGGGCCCGGGCTCGGCCATGCTCCTATTGGGCAGCGGCGCGCTGCTGCGCGGGGAGGGTGGGATCTGAGCTCCCCCACTGCCTAGCCAGGGCACAAGACCGGGTGCCGAAAACCCGGCTTTGTGCCCTGGCGTGCGTCATGCGTCTCGACTACCCGTCCTCTCCAACTGAGATCAAGCAGGTTTCATGGTGGAATTTCTCATTCGATACATGGTATCGATACGTTTCGGTTCTTTACGGGCTGTGGTAAGCTGCACGCTCCGGCGGGAGTGACCTGTGATGAGCACGACGCGACAACTATGCCTCATCGGCCTCATCTTCACCTGCTCGTGCTCTGGGAGCGGCCCACAGGACAAGCCTGGTCTGGAGACGTCGACTGGAGACACGGACACAAGCGACACCTCCGCTGAGTCCTGCACATCGACACCCTGGCACCTCGATCTGGACGAAGACGGGTTCGGCG
>CAZKWG010001079.1:0-2000 GCA_964556105.1 uncultured Enterobacterales bacterium
CCTCTTTCTTAACCCACCCTTAAACCACTTGGCAAGATACTAGCAGGGTCGTTAGCATCCAATTCAGCAACTAACTAACGACCTAATTCACCAAGTAACCCAACAAACAGATCAGCAAAAAATATGAGGAGTACACCGGCCCGAACCCGGCGGAGCGCCTCGATGTTGGCACGGTGGGGCTCGTGCTGGTGGGCGGCGCGGATCGCGCCAGCCTGATGGCGGCCATCGACGCGCTGGCGGCGGAGGCCGAGGGGGGCACGCCGCTCCGGGTGCTCGCGCGCAGAAGCCAGGAGCGGTGGCGAGACGTGCCCCCCTGGCGGCTGGCCGCCGTGGCGAAGAGCACGGAAGAGCTGGCGACGAAGCTGCGCAAGAGCCACGCCGCCCTGGCCACGGAGAACGGCCACGGCCTGACCCTGCCGCGCGGCGTCTGGTCCGGTCGCGGCCCGCTGGAGGGCAAGGTGGCCCTGCTCTTCCCCGGCCAGGGCAGCCAGGCGGTGGAGATGGGTCGCGAGCTGGCCCTGGGCTTCCCGCTGGCGCGCGCGGCCTGGGATCGGGCGGACGGCGTCTCAGCGGCGTGGGGGCGCAAGCTCTCGGGCGTGGTCTTCCCGCCGCGCTCCTTCGACGCCACCGAGACCCAGATGCAGGCGGCGCGCCTCACGGACACCGCCTGGGCGCAGCCGGCGCTGGCGGCGGCCTCGCTGGCTGGGATCGCCGTGTTGGAGCAGATCGGCCTGCAGGCCGAGCTCTTCCTCGGCCACAGCTTCGGCGAGCTGGTGGCCCTGCACGCGGCGGGCGCCTACGACGAGGAGACCCTGCTGCGCGTCGCGCGGGCCCGCGGCGTCGCGATGGCCGAGGCCGGGCGCGCGTCCGGCGATCCGGGGACGATGGCGGCGGTGATCGGCGACGCCGCCAAAGTGCTGAGCGCCCTCTCGGAGCTTCAGGAGCAGGGCCAGGGCGACGGTGTGGTGGTGGCGAACCACAACGCCCCCGACCAGGTGGTGCTGGCCGGGCCCGAGGCGGCGCTGGCGCAGATCGGCGCCGGGCTTCAGCGGGCGGGCCTGCTGGTGCGACCGCTTCAGGTCGCGGCGGCCTTCCACTCGCCGCTCGTGGCGGGCGCCTCGGAGGCTCTCGCCGTGGCGCTGGCCGGCGCCGAGATCGCGTCCATCGACGCGACGGTGATCGGCAACACGCATGCCGCGCCCTACCCCGCCGACCCGGATCAGATCCGCGACCAGCTCGCGACGCAGCTCGCCCGACCGGTGCGCTTCTCCGAGGGCGTGCAGGCGCTCTGGGATGCCGGCGCGCGCGTCTTCATCGAGGTCGGCCCCGGGGCGGTGCTCTCCGGGCTGGCCAGCCGCGTGTTGACCAACACCGACGGGCTCATCCTCTCGCTGGACCGCCCCGACGCCGGGCTGGAGGCCGCCTGGGAGGCCATCGGTCGCCTCGCCGCCGCGGGCGTGCCGCTCACGCCCGCCACGCTCTGGTCCGGCGTGCGCGAGGAGGTCTGGCCGCCGCCGAAGGCGCGCGGGATGACCCTCAAGATCTCAGGCACCAACCCTGGGCGGCCCTATCCTCCTCAGGATGGAGCCACGCCCAAAAAGTCAAACCCTGAACCCGAACCCCCGCAAGCCACAGCGTCCCGGCCCGTAGCACGGCCGCCCCAGCCGACGAAGGAGGAGATCCCGATGCCCGAGCCCCTGAACACCCCCGCCGCGACCCAGGCCCTGAGCCCCGTGCAGGGCACGTATACGCTGGTCCCCGGCGAGTCTGTCGCCTGGATGGCGGCCTTTCAGGAGGTGCAGCGGCAGACCTCGGCCACGCATGTCGCCTTCCAGCAGGCGATGCACGACGCGCACCTGGCCTACCTGCGGGCGATGGAGACCTCGTTCCAGGGCCTCGCGGCGCTGGCGGGCGTGAGCATCAGCGCCAGCGCGCCCGTGTCGAGCGGCTTCGCGCCGGTCCTGCCTGCGCCGGCCCCGGTGCCGGTCTTCGCGCCCACG
>CAZKWG010001080.1:0-1997 GCA_964556105.1 uncultured Enterobacterales bacterium
CGGCGACGAGCTCATTTTCCGTTTCCGCAGGATCGGCTTCGCCCGCGACGGCGACGCCCGCTCGGGTGTGGGCGACGGCCTGGGCGAGCACGCCGCGCAGCCAGCGCGCCGAGGGGAAGTACTGCACGACCGAGGACATCAGCACGAGATCCCAGCGCGCGCCGTCGTCGAAGGCGCCGTCGGCGGGGGCGGCGACCAGCTCGACCTGGGGGCCGACCAGGGGGCGCAGCCGCTCCAGCGCCGCGGGGGACAGGTCGGTGCCGCGATAACGGCGCGCCGCCCGGCTGGCGGGCAGCAGGATCAGGCCCGTGCCGCAGCCGATCTCCAGCACGTCCTGGGGCGCCAGCGCGGTGACGCGGCCCAGCGTGGCTTGGACCCACTCGCGCATCTGGGCCTCGGGGATGGGCGCGCCGTCCACGTCGCTGCGCCAGCCGCGCACGTCGAAGGCGGCGTCGGTGGGCTCGCCCTCCGACCAGTTCCGCTGCCAGACCTCGCGCCAGTCGGCGATGAGCGCCGCCTCGAGCTCGGGGTCATCCAGTCTGGGTTGTACCCAGGCCACCAGCCGCGCGTCGCCGTTCGGGTCCGGGCGCGCGGCGACGACGGCCGCCTCGACGCCGGGGAGGCGGGCCAGGGCGGCCTCCACCTCGCCGGGCTCGATGCGGTGGCCGCGGATCTTGAGCTGCTGGTCCAGGCGCCCGAGGAATTCCAGGCGTCCATCGGGCAGGAAGCGCCCGCGGTCGCCCGTCCGGTACACCCGCTCGCCGGGCGCAAACGGGTCCTCCTGGAAGCGGGCTGCGGTGTCCTCGGGCAGGCCCCAGTAGCCGGTCGCGACGCCCGGGCCGCCGATCCAGATCTCGCCCGGCACGCCGACAGGCAGGGGCTGCCGCCAGCGATCCAGCACATAGATACGGGTGTTTCGGATGGGCCTCCCCAGCGTGACCGGCTGGCCGGGCGCCACCGCGCCCGTGCTGCTCCAGATCGTCGTCTCGGTGGGGCCGTACATGTTCTCGACGCGCACCGGCGGCAGGCGCTCGAGCAGCTCGGGCGGCAGGGCCTCGCCGCCCACCATCAGCAGCTGCAGCTCGGCGAGGGCCGCGGGATCGAGGGCGCGCAGCAGGGAGGGCGTACACTGTAAGTGTGTGACCCCGTGGCGCCGGATCATGGCGGGGATGCTGCGATCCGGGCCGCCCGTGGCCAGCGCGTCTCGCAGGGCCACGAGGTGACGGACGCCGTCCAGCGCCCTGTCCGTGGGGACGCCGAAGTCTACCAGGGCGGCGATCTCGTCCACGCCGAGGGCGGCGAGGCGGCGCGCCAGGGGCTCGACGGAGCGGGGGGTCCCGAACAGGCCGGCCTCGTGGACGAAGCGCCGGTAGCCGTGGCGGACCATCGCGTCGGCGTCCTCCGGCGAGAGGTGCGCCAGGTCGGAGTCCGGCGCCAGCTTCGCGACGAGCTGCCCCGCGAGATCCAGAGACTGCCGGAGGTAGGCCAGAAAAGGCTCGCGCGCCAGCTCCAGCGCGGTCTCCTCGTCCTCGGCCAGCAGCGTGTGAAGCATGAGCGCCACCCGCCCCTGACCGGGGTGTCCCGCGGCGCGCCAGGCCCGGCGATAGAGGGCGATCTTCTCGGCGAGCCCGTCCAGGCCCTGCCCGAGCAGGTGGGTGAGCACGCTGTAGCCCCGCTCCCCGGCGAGGCGGAAGGTCTCGGGGTTTCCCGCCGCGGTCAGCCAGATGGGCAGCGTGGGCTGCACAGGCGGCGGATAGACCCGCGCCGCGACCGGGCCCGCGCCGCCGGGGAAGCGCACGGCCTCGCCGCGCCAGAGGCGCTCCAATTGCTCGATGCCGTCGAGCATCCTGGCCTTTCGGTCGGTGTACGCTTCCGGCGCGAAGACGAAGTCGTCGGCGTGCCAGCCGGACGCGACGGCCAACTCGACCCGCCCGTCCGAGAGGTTGTCCACCACGGACCAGGCCTCCGCCACCCGCAGCGGGTGGTGCAGGGGCATG
>CAZKWG010001081.1:0-1991 GCA_964556105.1 uncultured Enterobacterales bacterium
CTGTCGCTGTCCTCGCTGATCGCCTCCACCCCCGCCCGCGCCGGCCGCGCCAGCGCCTGCAAGGCCCCGCCCTTCGCGGTGCCCAAGGAGACGCAGCGCGCGGTCGACGCCGCCATCGACGCGCGGGTGGTCGGGACGGGCGCGGGCGCCGTGTCCACGTCGGTGGAGACCCGCACCGACTACGAGACCACCACGCTCAGCCAGGACGCCGTGGCGACGGCCTGGTTCGAGTACACTCTCTGCGCGAAGCTCGCGAAGAAGCTGATCTCTCAGGAGCTGCACGACGACCTGCTGAGGGGAATTCTCGCGATCCCGGAGGCCGCAGCACCTGTGGCACCCACCACCATGGCAGGGTCGGGGTCCGGGAAAGGCGCCACCGCCAACGATGCTGTGTCCGATGATCTCTCGCCTGAGCAGCTCGTGGGCACCTGGCAGGTCAGCGCCACCTTTCGCGACGGGTCCTGTCCGCAGCAGCTCAAGGGGGGGAGCTTTGCCTACACCTGGTTGATCTCGTCAGCGGCCGGTGGAGGTGTCGCTGTATCGGTGCAGGGGAAGACGAGCTACGCCGAGCTGCGCGGCACCGTAACCCATGGGGTGCTCCAAGTCGGAGGTGAAGCAAACGTAGGAGGCGTGTCGGACCCGTCCGTGATCGTCGCCCCCCCAGGTGGCCCGCAGCTGGCCGTCCTGCCCCGGACCGACTTCCGTTTGCAACGTGCGGGAGATTCCCTCGTTGGAACGCGCGAGCTGGTGACCTGGACCAGCACGCTCACCGACGACGACACGACCTACACCGTCCTGCCTTGCGTCCTCCACTACGACGTCCGCGCGACCCGGTGAGACCCACGGGAGGCCCCGCGCCGAGCTACACTCCCGGCGCGAGGCCCGCGGCCACTACACCTCGAACCTCGTCCGGGCGGGTCGGAGCTTCCCTCTCCGGCCCGTCCACCTCCGAGGCTCAGCGCTCATCGACGCCCTCGGGCCGAGGGTCCTCGGGCAGGCGCTCTGCAGGCGGCGCCGCGTCCAGGTCCAGCTTGAAGGGCAGGCGCTCCAGCTGATCCATGGCGCAGTCGAACACGCGCTGCAGCGCCTCGAGCTGGCCGTGGGCCTGCCCCGCGGCGAGCAGCAGCTCACGCGGGCTCGCGTCGGGGTCGCGCTCGAACGCCGAGACGAAGGACGAGGCGGCGAGGGAGAAGGCCAGCAACGCCGAGCCGGCGTGCTCGGCGGCGGGCGGCCCGCTCTGGGCGAAGGTCTTGAGCTGGCGCAGGGCAGACTCCTGCTCTGCGCGCTGGAACTGGACGGGGTCGATCATCATGGGCTCCGAGATCCCGCGTGTGTCTGTCGCGCCGTCCAAGCGGGTGGTGGGACGGCGGGCCGTCTCCTGGAGGGTCAGGACCCTCCAAAATGACGGTTGCAACAAACATGCCATCGACCGCCCAGTGTCAAGGGGTGCGCCAAGAAAATCAATCCAGGCTCTCGCCCCCGAGTACGGTCGGCAGCTCTACGCGCCGCCGCGTGGCGGTGCCATCGTGTTCTCCTGCTCGCTGCTGCACAAGGCCACCGCCGTGACTCGCGAAAAGCGCTATGCCTACGTCCCCTTCTTGTACGATGAGGCAGGAGAGCGAATCCGAAAGGAGAACGCCCGGTTTGTCGATGAGGACGCCACGAGTCGGTCCTGAGCTTCATGGCGAATCGGGCTGTATCGCCGCCATCCGGGCGCGCAGGCGCGTTTTCACCGCGTTGTTGCTCGTGTACCGCATGGCCGTGCCATAGGCGGCGAGCGCCTCGGTGGAGCGCCCCATCTCGGCCAGCGTGTCGCCGAGGTCCTCCCATGTGGGCGCATGCGTGGGGCTCTGCTCCAGCGCGCCCTCCCACGCGAGGACCGCCCCCTCCCGGTCCCCCAGGTCCAGTCGCGCTTTGGCCAGGTTTCGCCAGATCTTCCGCCCCTTCGCGCCGAGCGCGATCCCCCGCTCCAGCATCTCCGCGGCCCGCGC
>CAZKWG010001082.1:0-1988 GCA_964556105.1 uncultured Enterobacterales bacterium
CCCGGGACGATGAGGCCGCCGACCACGTCCAGGCCGCCGCTCGTGAGACCCGTGGCGCTCATGAGGCCCTCCTGCCGTCCGGCTTCCACTCCACGATCGCGTTGCCCGTGCCGATGACGGTGCCGTAGGCGTGGACCTCGGCGGGGTAGTCCGGGAAGCCCATGGCCGCCAGCAGCCAGGTGAGCGAGCCGGCGTTGACCTCGCTGACGGTCTGGTCGATGTAGTCGGGCAGCTCGGCGATGAGCTGGCGCGACTGCCCGCGGCGCATGAGGTCGAGCACGTGCATGTCCCACAGGTACTGCCCGTGGTGGTAGACGTGCTCGTGGCTCATGTCCTCGGGGATGGCGGGCTCGCGCGTGAAGTGGCGGTGCGACAGGGAGTTGCTCGCCAGCAGCAGGGCGCGGCGCCCGGTGGCCTCGACCGCGCGGCGGGTGGCCTCGCCGAGCGCCACCATCTGCTCCTGCATCACGTCCGCCGAGTAGTAGAACCAGGCGGCGTTGGACGAGATGCTGACGATGGGCTTGTTCCAGGCTGGGTTGGTGAGGTGGCAGGAGGTGATGGTGCCGTAATCCACCCGGAAGTGTGGATTTCGCATCATCTCACTGGGCATCCCGGTCTCGCGGATCGCGTCGTGGATCGCCTCCGAGAGCGGCACGTCCACGTCCATCCCGTAGTGGAACCGGAAGAGGTTCGGGAAGATGGGATCGACGCTGAGGCCCTCGAAGCGAGGCAGCCCGAGCAGGTGATGGCCGACCACCGTGCGCCAGTGGGGCGAGTGGACCACGATCACGTCGTAGTCGGTCGCGGCCAGGCTGCGGCGGAGGCGCTCATAGCCCCAGCGCAGCTCCTCCCAGCCGCACTCGGCGCGCGGCTCGTTCTGCGGCGGGTTCTCGGCGTAGACGAGGTGCGGCGGGTGCGGCGCGAGCGCCCCGGCCACGACGCGGCCAGCAGCCATGGAGGCCCCCTAACGTCGGTTGTCGTTGTCGCCGAAGTCCGGGAGCTGGTCCTCGGTGGAGGGCGAGGCGATCTTCACGGCGGCGTAGAGCAGCCCCGCCACGCCGAGGCCGGCGGCGGTGATCCAGGCCCAGAGCGGCAGGATCGGGCCGTCCTCCTCCTCCTTCGCCGCCTTGACCTGCTCCTCGTAGGTGCGCGCCGAGGCGCCGATGCGGTCGCGGATGGCCGCGACGCCGCCGGACAGGGCGCCCGGGATGTCGCCCTTCTGCAGGGCGGGGATCATGGTCTGCGCCTGCATCTCCTGCACCCAGGGGTTGGTCAGGTCGGCCATCAGGCCGAGGCCGGCGTTGACGATCAGCGCCTTGCTGTCCTCGACCAGGACGATGAGCACGCCGCGGTCCTGGTTGACGCGCCCGGGTGACCAGAGGCGGAACAGGTCGTCGGCGAAGACGCTGGGGTCACCCTCCACCGTCTCCAGCGTGACGACCAGCACCTCCACCCCGGTCTGCTGCAGCACGCTCTGCAGCTCGCCGTTGAGCGTGCGCTCGGCGTCATCGGGGAGCACGTCCGCCTGGTCGATCAGCCAGCGGTCGGCGTTCCGGGGGTCGGGGATCTCAGCGGGGGAGCTCGCAGCGAGGGCAGGAGCGAGGAGCAGCCACGGGGCCATCGGACACCATCCTGTGCGCCATCCTATTCCGATACGAGGCGCCGCGCGAAGGGACACGATAGATGCTGCGTATGGCGCGCCCTTCGACAGCCCTCCTGGTGCCGCTCTTCGCGCTGACCTCGGGGCGCGCGAGCGCGGCGGCGTTCACCTGTGACCTCGCGGAGGAGGTCTACGAGGAGGCGCTGGGCGAGACCAGCGGGCGGCCTGTCTTTCTGCGCATCTGCACGGCGCAGGACGGCGCCGCCCACCGCGCGCTGGTGCGGGTGAACTGGCAGGCGGCCGACGGCGAGCAGGACGTCTGGCAGACCCTCGTGGAGGGCTCGGTGGAGGCGGCGGCGGGCGCCTGGACGCCGACCCTGACCGAGGG
>CAZKWG010001083.1:0-1985 GCA_964556105.1 uncultured Enterobacterales bacterium
ACGCGCTTTCCGAGCAGGTTCTGCCGGAAGCGACCGTTCTTGCCCTTGAGCATGTCCGAGAGCGACCGCAGGGGGCGCTTGTTCGGGCCGGTGAAGGTCTTGCCGCGGCGGCCATTGTCGAAGAGCGCGTCCACCGCCTGCTGGAGCATCCGCTTCTCGTTGCGGATGATGATCTCGGGCGCGTTGAGGTCCTGGAGCCGCTTCAGGCGGTTGTTCCGGTTGATCACGCGGCGGTAGAGATCATTGAGGTCGCTGGTCGCGAAGCGCCCGCCGTCCAGCGGGACGAGGGGACGCAGATCCGGCGGAAGAACGGGGATGACCTCGAGCATCATGCACTCGGGGCGATTCCCGCTCTCGACGAAGGCGTCCACGATCTTGAGGCGCTTGGAGATCTTGCGCCGCTGCGCCTCGGAATTCGTGTCGCGCATGGCCTGGCGGAGATCGCGGGCCATCGTGTTCACGTCGATGCGCGAGAGGACATCGCGGATGACCTCGCCGCCCATGCCGACTTCGAAGGAGCCGTAATTGAAGGTCTCGATGGCCTCGCGGTAGTCCTCCTCAGAGAGGATCTCGCCCTCCTTCAGCGTGGTCTCCAGAGGATTGGTAACCATGTACGCCTCGCAATAGAGGACCTTCTCCAGGTCCTTCAGCGAGATGTCCAGCAGGTTGCCGATCCGGGAGGGCAGGCTCTTGAGGAACCAGATGTGGGCGACCGGCGTGGCGAGGTCGATGTGACCGAGACGCTCACGGCGCACCTTCGACTGGATGACCTCAACCCCGCACTTCTCGCAGGTGATCCCGCGGTGCTTCATGCGCTTGTACTTGCCGCAGAGGCACTCGTAGTCCTTCACCGGCCCGAAGATCTTTGCGCAGAAGAGCCCATCCCGCTCCGGCTTGAAGGTCCGGTAGTTGATGGTCTCCGGCTTCTTGACCTCGCCATGCGACCAGCTCCGGATCTTGTCAGGGCTCGCGAGCCCGATCCGGACGGCCACGTAGTTGAGGGGGTTCTTCGGCTTCTCGAAGAGGTTGTAGATTTCCTTCACGATGGGCTCCTGAGCGCCACGGAGACTGGAGAGGGGCGCGCCGGCTCAGGCCGCCCCGCTTTGGAGAGGGCGGACTACTGACGGAGGACCTCCTTGTCCTCGATCAGCTCGACGTCGAGGGCCAGGGCCTGGAGCTCCTTCACGAGCACGTTGAAGCTCTCGGGCAGGCCAGCCTCGAGGATGTTCTCGCCCTTCACGATAGACTCATACATACGCGTCCTGCCGGTCACGTCGTCGGACTTCACGGTCAGGAATTCCTGCAGCGAGTACGCCGCACCGTAGGCCTCGAGGGCCCAGACCTCCATCTCACCGAGGCGCTGACCGCCGAACTGGGCCTTTCCACCCAGCGGCTGCTGCGTCACGAGGCTGTAGGGTCCGATGCTGCGCGCGTGGATCTTGTCGTCCACCAGGTGATGCAGCTTGAGCATGTACATCACGCCGACGGTCACCCGATTGGCGAAGGGCTCTCCCGTGCGGCCATCGAAGAGGATGGACTGACCATCCGCCTCGCGGCCAGCGAGCCGCAGCGCACCCTTGATCTCCTTCTCCTCGGCGCCAGCGAACACCGGGGTCGCCGTGGTGACGCCAGGCTGGTACTTGCGAGCGAACTTCTCCACGTCCTCCGCGCTGGCGGTGTCGAGGAACTCGACGACGCCCTTCTCCGCGTGGAAGATCTGCTTGAGGTACGCCCGCAGCTGGTCCGAACCGTAGGCCGACTCGAACATCCGGCGGATCATGTCGCCCATGCCCCGCGCGGCCCACCCGAGGTGGGTCTCGAGGATCTGACCGACGTTCATGCGGCTGGGCACGCCGAGCGGGTTGAGGACGATGTCAACCGGGGTGCCATCCTCGAGGTACGGCATGTCCTCGACCGGCAGCACCTTGGCGATGACGCCCTTGTTCCCGTGCCGGCCCGCCATCTTGTCGCCGACCTGAATCTTG
>CAZKWG010001084.1:0-1971 GCA_964556105.1 uncultured Enterobacterales bacterium
GGCCGACGGCGGCACGCTCTTCCTCGACGAGGTGGGCGAGCTGCCCCGCGACATGCAGGTCAAGCTGCTGCGCGTGCTGCAGGACCAGTCCTTCGAGCGCGTCGGCGGCGTCAAGCGCATCCGCGTGGACGTGCGCCTCATCGCCGCGACCAACCGCGACCTCGAGCGCGAGGTGCGCAGCGGGAATTTCCGCGAGGATCTTTTTTACCGGCTCAACGTCATCCCCATCAAGCTGCCGGCCCTGCGCGAGCGGCTCGACGACATCCCGCTGCTGGTCGAACATTTTCTCGCCAAATTCAATCTCCGCCTGAACAAGAGCATCCGCAACCTCACGCCCGAGGCCCTCGCCTCCCTCCGAACCTGGCCCTGGCCCGGAAACATCCGCGAGCTGGAGAATCTCATGGAGCGCTCCGTGCTCCTCTCCGACGCGGACGTGCTGGACAGCGAGGACCTGATCGGCTTCTCGGGGCTGCCCTTCGAGGACGCCCCGACCGAAGGGGACGGCGAGAACGGAGACGACGAGGTAGAAGAGGGAGAGCTCTCCGCGCTCGGCCTCAAAGAGTACGTGCGCGTCCACACCGCCAAGCTGGAGCGCGCGCGCATCCAGCGGGTGCTGGAGGAAGAGGGCGGCAACGTCACCCACGCCGCGCGCAAGCTCGGCATCAGTCGCAAGAGTCTGCAGACGAAGATGAAGGAGTACGGGCTCCGCGAGGGTTGACCCGTCCCCCCTGAACCCGGTACGCTTCATCCGAGGTTGGAATCCCCATGCTCAGCATGCTCCCGCTCCTCTCCATCTCCGCCGCCCTCGCCGCCGACGCGACCGACATCGCGCCGTTCCTGCGCGGGGACGTCGTCGTGGACTACTCCTTCTCTGCCGAGAGCGCGCGCCTCCTCGAAGACGACACCCTGGTGGGTCGGCGAGACACCCAGGAGGGGCTGCTGACGCTGGGCGGGAACTTCAGCTTCGCGCCGGGCGCCGCGATCTTCTTCGATCTCCCGTACTACACGGGCTCGAAGATCACCTACGCCGACGCGACCGACATGGCGATCGACCCGAATTCCGACTCGGGCACGATGGTCGACACGGAGCTCCTCGACCCGCAGCCGGAGCTGTACGGCAAGGGCATGGGCGGCACCTGGATCGGGCTGCGCGGCACGCCGTTCTCCGAGGATCTCTTCTCCCGGCGGGGCGACAAGGTCACCTGGATGCTCGAGGCGAGCTACCGCTTCGCCGACAAGTCCAGCTTCTGGGCGACCACCGACGGCGCGCGCGGGGCGGGCCCGGGCTCGGCCGCCTTCCGCCTCGGCACCACGTTCTCGACCACGATCGGCCCGAGCCAGCCCTATGTCGGGCTGTCGATGACGCGCTCGGTGCCGCTGCGCAACCTCGACGGCACCGGCCTCCAGGCGGACCAGCTCATCCAGACCGCCAGCTCGCTGGACCTGCTCGTCGGCACGGAGCTCGTGGCCGTTGACCGCGCGGACACCGGCGCACGCTTCGCCGTAGACCTGCACGGCGCCTTCGGCCTGCGCTCCTGGCAGGACATCCCGAGCGGCACCCTGCTGCCCTCGGTGCTCGACGCCTCCAGCACGCTGGTCGCGACGGAGGGCGAGCACTCCTACCTGAACGGCGGGCTGGCGCTGAAGTACCGCGTCTTCGAGTGGGCGCAGCTCGATCTGGGCGGCGATGTCGGCTTCGTCATGCCCCACCAGGTCGAGCACTTCTACCCGATTGAGACGGGCATGGGCACGTTCACCTACGCGATCAGCACGCGGCTGACGATGCGCGGCCGCGACAAGCCCGAGCGCTTCCCCTGGGATCCGAAGCCGCAGTAAGCGGGAGGCTCAGAGCGGTCAGCGGGCGCGCTCCAGCTCGAGCAGCGCTTTGTAGGCCTCTTTTCGTGGGCACCCCCAGCGGGCGGCCAGCGCCTCGGCGATGGCGGCCAGCCCCTCCCCTTCGGGCGCGGCCGG
>CAZKWG010001085.1:0-1969 GCA_964556105.1 uncultured Enterobacterales bacterium
TCTGGTCGCTCGGGTACGCTGCGCGACCTTCGGTACAGCATTGACACCGCTGGAGCCGCGGACCGCTACCTGTTTTATCGCGTCCTGATCGGCGGGCCAGGGAGGTGATGTGCTTGTCACATGGAGGGGAGGCCGGTGGGTGGTTCTGGTCAGGGGGGCTGGTCAGGTGTTCTGGTCAGGTGCCTGGTTGATCTCATTTTGTTTTTGTTGATATCGATTGTTTTAAGGAGATAAATTTGTGTAGTTTGTTGGTGTGATGTGCAGAGATTGTTTTTCTGTGGGTCGAGTTCTGTCGAGGGGGATATTTTTCTATGGAGTTGTAGATGGATATAATATTGTGTACAAAAATATAGGATTAAAGTTAATAGTAAAGGAAAACGAAATGCGATCAACCTGGCACCTATCGGCGGGCACCAATCGGCGGCACATCGGCCGGCGGGCACCAATCGGCGGCACATCGGCCGGCGGGCACCAATCTTCCCGGCACCCCTCAGATCCCGCGACTAACCGCCCCGTCCGTCGTGGTACCCTGCACCTGAACAGGAGGTTGTTCATGGCTGAACACTTGATCGTGCTTTCGATGCTCACCCTGTCCCTGGGCTGCTCAGACGGAGCGCTGGACAAGGCTGAGTCCGGTGAGGACAGCGGGCCTGATGTCACGACCGAGGTCGAGGCCGACGTCGATGGCGACGGCCATGAGGCCGCCGAGGCCGGCGGTGACGACTGCGACGACACGGACCCCGACGCCCACCCCGGCGCCGCCGAGGACTGCGCCGACGACGTGGACTACGACTGTGACGGTGTCCCGGGCTCCGAGAGCGAGGCCTGCGAGGAGGAGGCGCTACCGACCAGCTACTTCCTCGTCGGCGAGCGCACCTCGGACTGGGACTGCCTGCTCTACTACGAGGTCGAGGTCGAGCTCGCCTCGGAAGACCATCGGTGCGAGGACTGCGACTTCACCTTGGACGTCACCTCCACCTACCAGCGAGACGCCTACCTCTGGCGCGCGCCCGAGTGCGCCTGGGAGGACCTCGCCAGCTGGACCATGGGCGAGACGTTCGCGACCCGCTGGGGCTTCACCGGCCAGTCGGAGGAGGACGGGCGCTGGCTGGCCTGGTACTATGTCGAGGCCTACCACGCATTTTACCCGACGGCCGAGGCGACCTACGCCATGGCCGAGTCGGGCGCGGCGACCCTGACGTGGAACTTCACGTACGAAGAGGACGCGCTCGGGAGCATCGAAGCCGGCTACTGGGTGCTCGACCTGGGCGGGCTCGATCTCTGACTCTCCTCCTGGTCTCCCAGGAAGGCCGCGATCGCCGCTCCCAACGCCGCCGTCGTCGTGTAGGGCAGCATGTGCCCGCCCGGCAGCGTCGCCTGCCTCGCGTCGGCGATCATCCTGGCCCGCCGCGCCTGCAGCTCGGCGGCGTACCAGCTCTGCTCCGCCCAGATCAGCAGGGTCGGGGCGGTGATCGCGGTCAGGAACTCCTCGAAGAGCTCCTCGCGGAAGGGGTAGGGAGCGCGGGTGAGGTGCAGGGGGTCGAAGGCCCAGCGGAGCCCGTTCGCGTCGGCGCGGGTGCCCTCCCGCGCGAGGAGCGCGGCCTGCGCGGGAGCGAGCCCGGGGTTGCGGCGGAGCAGCTTGTCGGCGGCGCTCTCCAGGCTCTCCAGGCGCAGGGGAGCTGGGGGAGCGCGCATCGCCTGCAGGTGCTGGCGCATGCGAGACAGGTAGCTCGGGTCGCTGGCCTCCAGCGCGCCGAGGCCCTCGACCACGACCAGGCGCTCCACGGCGTCTGGCCGCGCCCCGGCGAACATGCAGGCGACGGTGCCGCCCATGGAGTGCCCCACCAGCCGCACCCGCCCGCCCAGCGCCGTGACCAGGGCGTCCAGATCACCGACATAATCCGGGAAGTGGTAGTAGCCGCCCGCCCCGACGTGGCCGCTGCCGCCGTGCCCCCGCTGGTCGAGCGCC
>CAZKWG010001086.1:0-1967 GCA_964556105.1 uncultured Enterobacterales bacterium
CCGGCGAGCCGGGGCGGGTCGAAGGGATCCTGTAAGCCGAGTTCTGTCTCGCGGCCCGGTCTCCCGAGACCGCGGAGGCGATCATTCATCTAGGCCCGTCGTCGCCGACGGGCTCCAGCAACCAACCCGGGAGCTTCGAGCGGGCAGCTCTCAGGCGCTCCTCTATTTGGTCTTGCTCCGGGTGGGGCTTGCCCTGCCGACCCTGTTACCAGGGCCGCGGTGCGCTCTTACCGCACCATTTCGACCTTACCGGACCCTTGCGGGCCCCTGAACCCTCGCCGCTGCACGACCCGAAGGATGGCTGCGGCGCGAGGCCAGACGCGTACGTGGCGGTGTGTTTTCTGTGGCGCTGTCCTGCGGGTCACCCCGACCAGGCGTTAGCTGGCACCCTGCCCTGTGGAGCTCGGACTTTCCTCCCGCGGACTCGCGTCCGCCAGCGATCACCCGGATCCCTCCGGCGAGGAGAGGGTATCCAGGCGGGGGGGCGAGGGCAACGCGGCAGGCGCTCACCAGCCGAGCGTCTGCCGTCCCAGCGCCAGCTCCAGCCCGCGGATGGCGTGGCTCGCGTCGCCCACGAGATCCAGATAGAGCTGCTGGTCCTTGGCCTTGATCTCGTCGAGCTTGCCGAAGGCGCCGCCCTCCTGCAGGGCCGTCGTCGTCGTGGCGATCGAGCGCGCCATCTCCGCGACCACGGCCTGCTCGGCGTCGTCCAGGTCCAGGAAGCCAAGGATCGCCAGCTTCTGGGCGCTCTCCAGCGCGTGGCCGGCGAACTTGAGGCGCTGCGAGAGCAGGCGCAGGCGGTGCTCGGGCGCCTTCTGGATGGCGGCATCCGTAATGGCCTGCTCGCGCGGGAAGCGCCAGAGGTGCAGCGTCGCCTGCGCGCGGATCGCCGCCCGCTCCGCCTCGCCGCCGTGGCCGCGCGCCACCGCGTAGGCCGCCCCCTGCAGCAGGTGAGCCCCGCCGCAGGTGTAGCGGAAGATGCCCTGCCCCTTGCGCTCGAAGGTGGCGCCCGCCTTCATGGCCTCGGCCAGAAACTGCGTCTCCTTGACCAGGGCTCCCACGGAGAAGCGGGTGAGCAGCGCGAGATCCTGCTCGGACCCCGCCGTCGAGCGCCAGCGCAGCCCGCCCGGCGGCGCCCAGGTGGCGAGGGCCTGGACCAGCCAGCCCACGTCGTCCGACGAGCGGAACGAGGCCTTGTTCGCCTTCACGTCCAGAAAGGTGCTGACGACGCTGGCGCGGTAGAGGTCCGCCACCGTGCGCGTCTGGCCGCCGACGCTGACCGCGCGGTCCGGGGCGACGCCGACCTCGGCCATGTTCTTCAGCTGCAGCGCGGTGTGGGGATCGATCAGCGCCTCCCCGCGCTCCGGCGGGAACTGCAGCAGCGTGTGGCCGCCCAGGGTCACGATCTCGGCGTTGTCCAGGAAGAGCGCGTCGATGGCCGAGCGCCCGTCCACCAGCGTGGTCCCGGCGCCGCGGGCCAGGATGGCGTGGGCGACGGCCCAGGGGTTGGAGGCGTCCAGGGCCTCCTGGTCGACCACCTTGCTGAGCGTGGCCAGCGTCGCCAGGAGCTCGGCGCTCTCGGGGAGCGGCCTCGGCGAGCGACGCTGCTGGGCCGGCGCCACGGGGACGAGCTGGTCGATGTCCTCGGGCGTCCAGAGCCGCCCGCTCGCGCTGGTCTCGGGCGCGGCCGGGCTGCCGGCGCCCGGGGTGCCGGCCGTCGCGCTCGCCGGCGCGCTCGCGGTCACGGCGGCGCCCCGCTGCTCGGGAGGCAACTCAGAGGGGAGGGGCGGCGGCGGCTCTCCGCAGGCGGCGAGGAGCAGGAGCAGCGCGGCTCTCACTCCGCGCCCTCCCCCTTGCCCTTGGACTTGCCCTTGCCCTTCTCTTTGCCTTTGCCGGCCTTCTCGGCCTCTTCGGCCTTCTCGGCCTGGCTGTCCAGGTGCGCCTGGAGGGCGTCCACGACCTCGATG
>CAZKWG010001087.1:0-1966 GCA_964556105.1 uncultured Enterobacterales bacterium
CCCGCGCGCGCCGGCGCGCCGGAGCGCCGCCCGGTCACCCTCGTGACGCTGGGCCCCGACGGTCCCGTCTACGACCCCCGCGTGCCTCCGGCCATCTCCGCCGTCCGCGCCGCCGCCCGCCTCGCCGACACGCCCACGGCCGAGCTCACCACGACCGCCTTCGTGGACGAGGCGCGGGCCGTGGCGGAGCGCACCGGGGCCACGCTGGAGGTCATCGCGGGCGCCGAGCTGGACGCGCAGGGCTTCGGCGGGCTGTGGGGGGTCGGCAAGGCGGCGACGCACAAGCCGGCCCTGGTCGCCCTGGTCCACGCCCCCGCGAAGGCCAGCCGCACCGTCGTCTGGGTCGGCAAGGGCATCGTCTACGACACCGGCGGCCTGAGCCTGAAGGACCGCAATTCCATGGTCGGCATGAAGGGCGACATGGCGGGCGCCGCCGCCGTGCTCTCCGCCTTCGAGGCCGCCGTCCGCCTGGGCGCCGAGCACCGCGTCGTCGCCGTGCTCTGCCTGGCGGAGAACGCCGTCGGCCCCGACGCCACCCGCCCGGACGACATCTTGCGGATGAGGTCGGGCAAGACCGTAGAGGTCAACAACACGGACGCCGAGGGCCGTCTGGTGCTCGCCGATGGGCTGCACTGGGCGATCGATCGGTTCCACCCCGACCTGGCGGTGGACCTCGCCACCCTGACGGGCGCGGCGCTGGTGGTCAGCGGGAAGTTCCACGCCTCCATCTACACCAACAGCGAGACGCTGGAGCGCGCCACGGTCGCGGCGGGCCTGCGCGCCGGAGAGCCGGTCCACCCGCTGCTCTATGCGCCAGAGCTGCACCGCCGGGAGTTCCGCAGCGTGGTCGCGGACATGAAGAACTCCGTCAAGGATCGGATGAACGCGCAGGCCTCCTGCGCCGCGCAGTTCATCGCCAATCACCTGCCTGAGCCCGCGCCCGAGTGGGTCCATGTCGACATGGCGGGGCCCGCGGGCGACGGGGATGGGCGAGGAACCGGCTTCGGGGTCGGCCTCCTCCTGGAGCTCGGCGCGGGGCCCTTCTGATCAGGGAGCGCCGCGCTGTCGACGCAGACTGACACTTAGAGGGGCGAAAGCGGATATCCTCATAGAGATGCTCAACAGGAGCCCGCTCGATGTCTCGACCACTGCTGCTCGTCCTGCTGCCTGCCGAGCGCGCGCACCTCGTCCAGACCGTGCTTCAGGCCGGGGCGATCCCCATCGTCGATCTCACGGCCACTGAGCTGCCCTCCGTCCCTGAGGGCGCCTGGGTGCGCGTCCTGCCCTGGCAGGAGGTCCCGGGCGAGGGCCCGGTCCTGCTCGCGCAGGAGGGCTCGCCCATCTCCGGGCGCCCCTGCTGGCTGGAGCGCACCCGCGTCGGCCCCGTCCCCGAGGGCTTCACGGGCGTCCTCCTGAGGGGAAGCGAGGCGCCCGGCGTGAGCGCCGATCGCCCTGGAATGGATCTGCTGGCGGCCTCTCCCAAGGGCACACCGGTCCTCCTCGAGGCCGGGTTGAGCCCGCTCGAGGCCGGTCGCGCCGTCGCGGCGGGCGCCGCGGGCGTCGTGCTCTCCGACGTCCTGATGGCGCTGCCCGAGCTCGCCCTACCTCCTCGACTACAAGCCCTGATGGATGAGCTCTGGGTCAGCGGAGGACGACGGGTGGCGGGAGCGCGCGTGCTCTGCGCCCCCACCGCGCCGGCCCTCCGACGCCTGGCCGAGGGGTCCTCCCTCTGGCAGGAGTCCCGCGGTTGGCTGACCGCCGATGATCCTGCCGAGCGGCTCTGGCCGGCGGGCGCCGGGCTTGGGCTGGCCCGCAGCCTCGCGGCGCGACACGGGAGCCTCGCGGGCCTGATCGCCGCATATCAGGCGGCGATTCACGCGGCGGAGCAGGAGCGGCTCGGGCCGGTGATCGCCGCCGTGATGCCCAGCCTGCGCGATCTGGTCTCCGCCATCGCCGCCAGCCTCTC
>CAZKWG010001088.1:0-1961 GCA_964556105.1 uncultured Enterobacterales bacterium
GCGCGAAGGCCAACCACCTGGGCGACGCGGCGAAGGTCGCGACGGAGGTGAACCGGTTCACCTGGACGGAGCTGGAGGCGCTCGTGTACGGCTCGGTGGGCCGCTCGAACAAGCTCCCAGGGGCGAGCCCGCGCGATCCGGCCGCGGTGCTGTCGATGACGAAACTACAAGCCTGGGAGGAGTTCTGCCTGGGCTACGTCAAAGAGAAGATGGCGGAAGGACTGAGCCAGGAGGAGGCGATCGAGGCCTCGCGCGGCGTGCAGGCCTATGTGCGACGCAGCCGCGGCGAGGCGGATGGGGGCACAGGCATCTACTTCCGCGACGACATCGCGCCGGAGCTGCGCGCGGAGGTGGTGCAGCATGAGGTCAATCATCTCTATGCTGGGGGGAGCTTCCCGAACGCGCTCGGCGAGGCGATGGAGGAGGCGCTGGTTCAATTCGCTACGCGTTCGCAGCTCGAGCGGCCGACGACGCTCTATCCGAACCTCATGGCCGTTCTGGACAGCGCGCTCCCAGGCGTCGGCGAGGCAGGGATGTTGAAGAGCCTCGTCTCCGGCGGAAGCGGCATGCTCGGCAAGCTGATCGCGGGCGGCGACATGGGCAGACTCATGAACATCCAGCAGGACTTCATCCGTGCCCACGAGCTGGACCTGGCCGGACACGCGCAGCACATTCAGAGAGCAACGGACGGTTGAGGAGCGCATCATGGAGCCCAGGGAAGATCCCGATCTCGTCGCCATTGAGCTGAGCGTGTCAGCGCCGCCTCCCGAGGTGGAGCGCACGATCGCGCCCTGGCTATGGAGCTGGATCTGGCCCTGGGCCTGGGGTGACCATTGGCGGGAGGCCCCGTCCATCGCGCAGGGGCTGGCCCGTCAGGACGCCAGCGTCTGCGACTGGGCGTTCGCGCTGCCACCCGTTGCAGACAGGGGGACTCTGTCGTGGGTGCAGGAGCCGGTAAGCCTGTACCACGAGGGAGGCGAACACTCGTTGCTGGCGTTCTGGCTGGTCTCGCGCTCCGGCCGCGCGCCGGCCCAGGTCGAGGTCTCGGTCACTGCGCAGGGCGCAAGGCTGCGCCTGCTCTTCCACTCCAGCTTGATGGGCGACGCAGCGTTCCGGGGCAACGTCGCCTCGAAACTACGGCTGCTCCTGGAGGGTTGTTCGCACCCTGTCGAGCTGAACGCACCCGAGGAGCTCTCCTTCGATCGCGCAGCGGTGGACCCTCAGGGCGCCCTCGCTCGGATCGACACGCTCGCATCGTTCATGCCGGAGCTCGAGCAGGTCACGGCCGGCGCGCTCGTCGCGCCACGCCTACGCGCGTACGCCCTTTGGCTCGCTGCAGCGGCAAGACGCTCCAGCCCTGCCCCCGGGCAGGCGCCTGTCTCCGGTACGCTTCGCAAGTTGCTCAGCGCGGCTCAGGACGATGGGCAGGTCGCGCCTCGTGCCCTCGATAGGATGCGATCCAGCCTTCGGGCAGAGCCATCCAGAGGTTCGGAGCGTCCGGAGCGCGTGGTGGGCGGGATGGCGGCGACCGCCTGGCTGCTGGATGATCGCGGCGAACGCCACGAGCGCCAGGGCGAGCTTCGAGAGCTCGTGAGGTGGGCGCGACATGAGAGCTTCCGGAACATCTATCGCCAGGGGTGCGTGAAGGTCGGTTCGTCAGGCGCGACCTCCGAGACGGTCACCGACGCGCTCGCGACGGTTGCCGATCGATGCGCGCTGATCCTCCTCGGGACCTCCGGGCCGGCACAAGCCGTCGTGTCGGACCGCCTTCTTCGGCATGGACCGTGGCGCGTCGAGGCGGCCCTCGGAGATGCGCGCCTCGTCCAGGTGCATCGCGTCGAGGCGCCAGAGGCCGACGCCGCCCAGCAGCGTCACTCGGCGCTCGCAGACCTCTCCGGGTTGCTTGTCCCCTCCCAACCCCAGCTCCCGCCCGATCTCGCCGAGTACGACCCGGACACCCG
>CAZKWG010001089.1:0-1961 GCA_964556105.1 uncultured Enterobacterales bacterium
AACTGGCAGACGCGCCGGACTTAGGATCCGGTGGGGCCACCCGTGGGGGTTCAAGTCCCCCTTCTCGCACCACCTTCTCTTCCCGCCCTGTCCAACCTCGAGCGAGTCCCTGATGCAGTATGACCTCCAGATCGAAGATGTCTCCAGCATCCGCCGCCGTCTGAACTTCACCGTCGCCGACAGCGTCGTCAGCGCGGAGCTCGAGCGGGCGTTCACCGAGCTGAAGAACCGTGTGAAGCTCGCGGGCTTCCGCCCCGGCAAGGTGCCCAGGAACGTGCTGGAGGCTCGCTTCGGCAAGCAGATTCGCAGCGACGTGAGCCAGCGCCTCATCGAGCGCAGCTACTCGCAGGCCGCGGCGGATCTCGACGTCGCCGGCGCGCCCGCGGTCGAGCATCGTGGTGACGTCAAGGGCGGCGCGCCGTTCAGCTTCACCATCGCCGTGGATGTGCGCCCGAAGATCGAGGTCCACGACTACAAGGGCCTGAAGGTCAACTACCCGCTGCGCGAGGTCACGGAGGAGGCGGTCGACGCCAACGTGAACCGCGAGCTCGCGCGCCGCGCCCGCATCCAGGAGGTCGAGGAAGACCGCGCCGTTCAGGCCGGTGACTTCGTCCTGGCCAGCGTGCGCTTCGTGGCGGACGGCGAGGTCCTGGCCGACGAGCCGGGCACCATGCTGCACACCCGCGGGGAGCGCTACTACCCGGGCGTCGAGGGGCTGGTCGTCGGCCTCTCGAAGGGCGGCGAGGCCACGGCCACGCTGACCATCGGCGAAGGCTCGGAGATGGCGCACCTGCGCGGCAAGGCCGGCGAGGCCACCGTCAAGGTCATCGCCATCCACTCGCAGACGGTGCCGGCGCTCTCCGACGAGCTCGCGGGCGAGCTGGGCTACGAGGGCGGCACGGAGGGCATGCGGGCCACCATCCGCATGAAGCTCGAGCAGTCGGCCGAGGAGTCGGCGCGCAACCAGGCGCGCGTGGACCTGCTCCAGAAGCTGGTCGGCGGCAACCCGCTCGACGTGCCCCGCGGTCTGGTGGACGAGCAGTATCAGCTCCTCGTCGAGGAGATGAAGGTCCGTCGCGCCTACGAGGGCCAGGATCCTCGCCGCATCCGCTTCAGCGAGGCCGAGCTGGCCGATCTGCGCGAGCGCGCCGCCTTCGCCGCCAAGGCGAGCTGCCTCCTCTCGGGCATCGCCCGTCAGGAGAACATCGTGGTCGGCTCGGACGACATGGACGCCAAGATCCAGGAGATCGCGGACATGCGCGGTCAGGCCGTCGAGGCCATCCGCGGCTACCTCGAGCGCGAGGGCGCGATGGGCATGTTGGAGATGCGCATCCTCGAGGAGCGCGTGCTCGACTGGCTCATGGAGGCCGCTGACCTCGTTCAGGTCGAGCCCGGCGTGGCCCGCGACATCAAGGACATCCAGGGCGAGGACGACAGCGCCCCCGCCGCGACCGAGCAGGCCGCCGCCGAGCCCGCCGCCGAGCCCGCCGCGACCGAGCAGGCCAGCACGGAAGAGTCCGCCAGCTGAGCCGCTCTCGCCGCGCCTGAGCCCGGGTCGACGCCTCGTCGATCCGGGCTCGCGTCGTTTTGGGGTCGAAGACGCGCTCGCGTCATCGTCTGAGCCTGCATCGTGGTCAGGGTGGGTTAGGGGACGTGGGCCCACGATCCTTTCTGGAGACCCCATGGACGACCTGCCTCGCGCCTCCTGGTTCCTGCCTACGGTCATCGAGACGACCCACCGTGGAGAGCGCGCGTACGACATCTACTCGCGCCTGCTGAAGGACCGCATCGTGTTCCTCGGCACGGAGATCAACGACGCGGTGGCCAACGCGATCATCGCGCAGCTCCTCTTCCTGGAGAGCCAGGATCCGGAGAAGGACATCTTCCTGTACGTGAACAGCCCGGGTGGCGTGATCACGGCGGGGCTGGATTACGGCCGCATGCGGCTCTGGGGTTCACTG
>CAZKWG010001090.1:0-1956 GCA_964556105.1 uncultured Enterobacterales bacterium
GGGAGGGCGCTCATGGGGAGGCGGCTTATTCGCTCTCTACGAGGCGCGCCGCAGGCGCAGCACGCTCACCGGCGTCACGCGGCGCAGCTCGTCGGGCCTGTGCTCGCGCAGCCCGTAGGCGACGCTCAGCGCGAACTTGGAGACGGGCTCCGCCTGCAGATGGATGGCGCGCACCAGCTTGCGCATCCAGCCGGGCTCCGTCTTGTTGAACTTCAGCTCCATCACCATGTAGCCCTCGGGGATGAGCAGCCGATCCGCGGGCGTGTAGAAGTCACCCGGGCCGGGCGAGGTGGTGCTGGAGACGTTGTGGTCCATCGTCAGGCGCACCTCGCTGTCCGTGGGGTCGCGGTCGACAAAACACTCGCGCCGGTAGTGCACCACCGTGACGGGCACGCGGTGCTCGTCCTCCACCCGCCGCAGGAAGTGCCGGGCGATCAGGGCTTTGGGGCCGCTCACCTTCTCGCCGTAGTAGACCCAGGGCTTCGGGTGGTCCAGGGCCATCCAGTCGTCGGCGATGGCCACCTTGCAGCGCTGCTTCATCACCCAGCGGTCGAATTTGCGTTTGTCCTCGAAGTAGACGGGCGCGCGGTCGCCGGGCTTGCCGTAGGTGCGGATGCGCAGCCGCACGCGGACGTTGCGGTTCTCCAGGCGCTCGGTGAAGTCCGTGAGCCGCGGCGTGTCGAAGTACATGCTGTGCACGTCGTAGCCGCGGCTGCCCAGCTCGGGCAGGGGGACGCCGTTCGGGTCGGGCAGGATGTTCTGCCCGACGATGCTGAAGATCTCCTCGCGCATCGCCACGGCGACCAGATACTTCAGCTCCCAGCGGCCGCCTTCAGGCTTCTCGGGCATCGCGCCTCCACGGCGTCTCGTGGTCTGCCCTCCGACCGCAGGCCCCTTTCCGCTCGATCATCCCTGCGCGCCTCCGAAGAAATCAGAATATCCTAGTAGATCGGGGCGAGCGCAACCGAATAATTGTTCGCCTCCAACGAAGTGATTTCACGCGCGCTCTCGGGATGCGTCGGACGGGTGACGGATGCAGATTCTGGGCTTTCTATCTTTTCTGTCGATCGCCCCGGGATGGGCGGCGACCTCCGCCGAGTCCGTAGACGGCGCCTGCTCGGTCTGGGGGGAGCTGAGCGAGCGGGGCGCGGTGGAGCACGAGGCGCTCGACGAGCTCTCCGGCCTCGTGAGCAGCCCGACCCAGGGCGTGCTCTGGGCGCTCAATGACTCCGGCGGCGGCGCCGTGCTGTTCGCCCTGGACGTGGACGGCGCGGACCGGGGCGCAACCGCCGTCCTGGGCGCGGAGAACGTGGACTGGGAGGACCTCGCGGCGGGCCCCTGCGAGGAGGCCTGCTCCTGCCTGTACATCGCCGACCTGGGGGATCAGGAGGGCGCGCGCGAGGAGGTGGTGATCTGGCGGGTGCCCGAGCCCGATCTCGGCGAAGAGAGCGCGTCCACCGCCACGGCCGAGGCCATCGGGCTCAGCTACCCCGACGGGGCCTGGGACGCGGAGACGCTGCTGGTCGACCCGCTGAGCGGCGAGCTCTTCGTCATCCCCAAGTCGGACACGGCGGTCCACGTCTACCGCCTCGCGGCGCCCGTCGCGGGCGAGCTGAACACGCTCGAGAAGCTGACCGATCTGGGCCCCCTCGACCTCCTGGCGATGGGGGCCAATGACGCGCGGGTCACGGGCGGAGCGGTCTCGCCGGGGGGCCTGCGCGTGGTCCTGCGCACGAACGACGACGTGCTCCTCTTCACCGCGCCGGACGGCGGCGGCGTCGCCGAGGCCCTCGCCACCGATCCGGCCGTGCTCCCGGCGCCCGCGGGCGCGGACGGTGAGGCCGTGGCCTGGTCATCGGACGGCGAGGCGATCCTGCTGGGCGGGGAGGGCGCGGGCTCCACCCTCTGGGAGATCCCCTGCGCGGGCTTCGTGGAGGGCTGGCGCGAGGAGAGCGC
>CAZKWG010001091.1:0-1953 GCA_964556105.1 uncultured Enterobacterales bacterium
CCTCCCAGGCTCTCCCCGAGCCTCTGACGCGCCCGGTCCTCCACCCGATCGCGCCGTCCCCGCCACCTCCCTCCTCACCCGCCCGGCGGCCCACCTTGCTTGCCTTCGATCTCCACTCGAGCGCGGTTCACACCGCGGTCTTCGACGGACCGATGGAGCTTCTGCTCTTCCTGGTCCGCCGCGAAGGCGTGGACATCCGCGAAGTCTCCATCGCCCCGATCACCGACGCCTTCCTGGCGCAGCTCGACGAGATGTCGGCGCTGGATCTGGACATGGCGGCCGACTTCGTCGTGATGGCTTCCACGCTGTGTTTCTTGAAGAGCCGGGAGCTGCTGCCGCGCCCGCCCGCCCTGGTCGACCAGGATGACGAGGCCGCCGAGATCCGCGAGGAGCTGCACCGTCGCCTGCAGGAGTACGAGCGCTACCGCGAGGCCAGCGTGGCCCTCGCCGAGCGCGAGTGGCTCGATCGCGACACCTGGTGCCCGAGCCCGGAGCCCGTGGACAGCCGGGAGCGCCCGCTGGAGCCCGGCGTGGACGCGCTCGGACTGCTGGCCCTCTACCATCACATCCTGGTGCGCCGCGCGGCCGAGCCGCCTGTTCATGAGGTAAAGCGCGAGCTCCGCTCGATGCGCGACACAGCGGACGACGTGCTCGCCCGGCTCGAGGAGGGGCCGATGGAGCTCGCCGACCTGCTGTTCGCCATCCCGGACATCACCGCGAAGATCATGGCCATCCTCGCGGTGCTCGAGCTCGCGCGCCTGTACCTGATCAGCATCGAGCAGGATCACCACTTGAGCCCGATCCGCCTCGTCCGCCGCGCCGTGGTGGTGGAGGCCGCGACCCTCGAGCGCCTGGACGCCGTAGGAGGGACCTGATGTCGGAACACTTCGACGGAGACAACCTCTTCGTGCTGCCCGGCGTCGCCCACCCGGACGCGCCCCCGGTCGCGGAGGAGGCCGAGGCTCCCGCGCCTCAGGGCCCGCCCCCCGCCGCGCTGCTCGACGTGGTCGTCGAGTCCATTCTGCTGGCGGCCGACCGCCCGGTCTCCGTAGAAGAGCTCGATCGCGTGCTCATGAGCCCCGGCATCGAGGCGATCACGCTGGCCCTACGCAACGTCCAGGACCGCCTGCGCGCGGGCCCCGGCGGCGTGCGCCTCGTGCAGATCGCGAAGGGCTGGCAGCTCCGCACCGATCCCCGCGCCGCGCCCTGGGTCGCCGCCTTCCGTGGCGGCCGCCCGCTGCGCCTCTCTCGCGCCGCCCTGGAGACGCTGACGGTCGTGGCCTACCGCCAGCCCGTGACCCGCGCCGAGGTCGAGGATCTGCGCGGCGTGGACGCAGGCGGCGTGATGCGCATGCTCGTCGATCACGAGCTGATCGAGGTCATGGGCCGCAAAGAAGACGCCGGCCGGCCGATGCTCTACGGCACGACCGCGCGCTTCCTCGAGGTCTTCGGCCTGCGCGACCTCTCCGATCTCCCCACGCTGCGCGACCTCGCGGGAAACCAGCCCCACGACGCGCGCCTGGGTCCTGAGCCGACGGTGGCCGAGGTGGGCCAGGATGACGAGCCCCAGGCGCCGCTCCGAAGCCCGCCGACCATGCTGCGTCCGGTCGATCCCCATCGGGGCGATCCGTTATAGGGCACGCCGACACAAGGGAGTCACCCATGGACGCCACCGAGCGCCTGGCGCGGGTCATCGCCCGCTCAGGACGCGCCAGCCGCCGGGAAGCGGAGCGCCTCATCACCGAGGGCCAGGTACAGGTCAACGGCGAGGTCATCTTGCACCCGGGCCACCCCGTCAACCCTGGCGTGGACCACATCCGCGTCGAGGGCCGGCCCCTGCCCGCGCCGCCGCCCCTGGTCTACTTCCTGCTGAACAAGCCCAAGGGCTACATCACGACGCGCATCGACCCCGAGGGGCGCGACAACGTGCTGCAGCTCGTCAGCGACCTCGCC
>CAZKWG010001092.1:0-1952 GCA_964556105.1 uncultured Enterobacterales bacterium
GCCGGCTGGACCCAGATCCGCCGCGGCCAGGTCGAGCTGTTCAGCCCCGACCGCGCCCCCGCCACCGCGCTGGAGTACACCCGCTACGATCGCGTGGTCGAGGCCCTCGGCGGCTTCGGCGCCTGGGTCGAGCGCCCCGAGGACATGCGCCCGGCCATCGACGCCGCCCTGGCCAGCGGGAAGCCGGCGGTGGTCAACGTGAAGATCGGCGCGAGCAGCTTCCGACAGGGCGCGATCAGCGTCTGAGCTGGCTGGACCCGGACCTCAGGGCAGGCTAGGTTCCTGCCCTGTCCGGAGGACCGCATGCCGCTGCCCAGCATTGACGCCATCGCCGAGAGTCACCGGATCATCGGCCGCAAAAGCGAGCTGCGCGCTATCCTCGCCTGCGTGGCCGCCGCGCGCAACGTCCTGCTGGAGGGCCCGGTGGGCGTCGGCAAGACCGTGCTCGCGCGCGCCGTGGCCGAGGCCCTGGGTCGGGGGATGGTGCGCGTCGATGGAGATGGGCGTTACACCGAAGGAAAGCTGGTCGGGCACTTCGACCCGCCCGCCGTGCTCGCCCAGGGCTACACGCCGGAGGCCTTCGTCCCCGGCCCCCTCGTCGAGGCGATGCGCCAGGGCGCCGTCCTCTTCGTCAACGAGCTGAACCGTATGCCCGAGGGCGTGCAGAACGTGCTCCTGCCGGCCCTCGACGAGGGGATGATCCACGTCCCCCACCTGGGCGCGCTGCGCGCCGCGCCCGGCTTCAGCGTGATCGCCACCCAGAACCCCGCGGAGTTCGTCGCCACCGGCCACCTGTCGGAGGCGCTGCTCGACCGCTTCGAGCTGGTCCGCCTCGGCTATCAGGGCGTGGACGAGGAGCACGCCATCGTGCTTCAGGAGGCGAAACTCTCCCCCACCGACAGCGTCGTCGCCGCCTGCGTCCGGCTGACCCGCGCCACCCGCGAGGACGCCCGGATCCGCCGCGGCGCCAGCGTGCGCGCGGCCGTCGCGATGGCCGATCTGGCCATGGCCCTGGACGGGGACGTCGAGCAGGCGGCCCGCCTCGCGCTGCCCACCCGCATCGAGCTGGCGGACGGCCGCGACACGCCCGTTGACGACGTGCTGCGCGAGCTGCAAAAAAAAAGTCTGAGCCAAGGCCCACGCTGAACCTGACGAACTCGGCCACGATGAAGACCGTGGACGAGAATCAGAAGACCCACCCCTTCTTCGCCAGCGAAGACAGCGGCGTGAAGATGGTGGAGCTGCCGGCCGGCTGGGACGCCGCGACCAGCTATCACCGGCTCAAACGCCAGCTCCCTGGGCCCATGCGCCAGCTGATTCGCGAGCGGGCCGTAGACGTCATCCTGGAGCGCGCCCGCGCCCTGCTCCGCCACGCCGCCCGCCCCACCCACACCGTCCAGGACGCGCTCCCCGCCGAGGGCGAGCTCGACCTGGACCGCACGCTGGAGACGCCGCGCCCCTGGACGGCGACCGATCTCGTGATCTCCCGCGTCGAGCCGCGCGAAGCCGACGTCGTCGCCGTGCTGGACATGTCCCTGTCCATGACCGGCGAGAAGATCGCGCTGACCGCCCTGGCCGCGGCGATCCTGCGCCTGAAGCTGGAGCACGTCGCCGTCGTCGCCTTCGACACCGAGGCCCACATGCTCGTGCGGGTCGGCGAGAGCGTCAACGCCCGCGAGCTCGTCCGACGTGTGCTGGAGGTGCCGGCCCAGGGCTACACGAACATCGAGGCCGGGCTTCGGCTGGCGCTGCGCGAGCTCAACCGCTCCACCCGCAAGGAGCGGGTAGGAATCCTGATGAGCGACGGGATCTACAACGTAGGGTGGGATCCCGTCCGCGTCGCGGCGAGCTACCCGAAGCTCCACGTCGTGCAGGTCGGCCAGGAGGAGCGCCAGGGCACGAAGACCTGCACCCGCATGGCCAGCGTCGGGCGGGGCAGGCTCTACCGCGCG
>CAZKWG010001093.1:0-1952 GCA_964556105.1 uncultured Enterobacterales bacterium
GACCCGAGCCCCTACCCCGCCCAGGGCGGCGTGCCCTAGCCGCTTCGCCGCTGGTACGAGACGGCGAAGCCCACCGCGGACGGCGAGACCTGGACGGTGACCGACGGTCAGTTCACCTACGCCCGGCCGCCCTCCCTGATGTGGCGACCGGGGATCACGATCACCGCGCGCTACATCGCCGTGGCCAACGAGCCGGGCCGCGGCACCGAGGAGCGCACCTCCGCCAGCCCGCCCATCGCCCTCTCGGCGCTCTCGGTGCTGGCGGCGGGCGTGCAGCTCGAGCGCACCCTCGAGGTGCCGCTGCCTCCCCTGCCCTACCCGAGCGAGATGGTCAGCTTCGTCAACGCCATGGCCGACGCCCGCGCCCTGTCCGGGCCGGACGGTGAGCAGGAGGCGGCGCGCCTGCGGGCGGCGGTCAAGGTGATTCAGGCGCCGGCGATGGCGCAGGTCGCGCTGATCCCGGTGCACGACCTGAGCAACCACGAGTTCGCCCTGCTCATGCAGGCGCTGCAGCGCCCCCTGCAGGCGGCGCTGAACATCCAGATCCGGCTGACCCTGGCGGGCGGACCCGTCTTCGGGCCCACCTCCTTCGTCCAGGTCTACACCAAGAACCAGAACCCCCGCACGCCTGGACAGGGGGCGGGATGAGCTATCCGGACCAGATCCACGCCCGCACGCTGAACACCGTCGCGGCGCTGGACCTGCCCGAAGCCTGCACCTTCGTGCTGCGCCTCTTCGTCGGCGTCGAGCTGGTGCGCGAGCTGGCCGACCAGGCGCAGCGCGAGGACGAGCAGCAGCGCAAGGGCGTGGTCTCCTGGCGCTGGCTGGCCGAGCACGGCGCCACGGTGGGCCTGGGGCTGGCCCAGGCCGAGCAGGCCCTGGACGCGCTCTCCAACTGGGGGCTGGTGCAGATCGTCGGTCAGCAGCGCGAGGACCCCGTCCTCCCCGGCAGCGCGGCGCTGCGCCTGACCTACGCCGGACGCGCCGCCCTCGGCCTCGCTCCGGTGCCCGCCACCCTCACCGAGCCGCCCGACGCCCCCACCAGCCCCTGGGAGATCTGGCACGCGTCGAGCCGCGAGGGCCTGCTCTTCGAGGCGGCCAATACCCTGGGCGAGCAGGCCTGGCGCCCCATCCGGCTTCCCGAGAGCGGCGCCTCTGTGCCCTGGCTGGCCGGCCAGATCGCCGTCGCCATCTGCCTGCACGGCTACGCGGTCATCGACGGCTGGGCGAGCACCGCCCCCGCCGCCGCGCCCATGCTCGAGGATCTGCTCTGGCGCACCCGCTCCGCCCGAGGACGGCGCCTGCTGCTGACGCCCTCCCCCACGCAGGCCCGCGTCGCCGCCCGCGCCTCGGGCGCCCACCTTCGCTGGGTCGAGCTGCCGCTGCACGGGGGGCGGGCCCTCGGGGTGTACGACGCGCGTCTGACAGCCGCCCTTCGCGGCGAGCAGGGGCGCTCGGCGACGCGCATGCAGGCCGACACCACGGGCGTGCCGGAGTCCGACCTGGCCATCCCGATGCGGGTGGACACGAAGTGGGAGGACCTCCTGGTCAGCCCCGCCACCCGCCGGCAGCTCGAGCAGGGGCTGCTGCACGCGCGCTACCGCCTGGACGTGCTGCCGAAGCGCTGGCCAGGGCTGCGCGGCTCCGGCTACCGCCTCCTGCTCTCGGGTCTGCCCGGCACGGGCAAGTCCATGGCCGCCGAGGCGCTGGCCAACGCCCTCGACCGACCGCTGATGCGGCTCGACCTGAGCAGCGTGCTCTCGAAATGGCTCGGCGAGACCGAGAAATTCCTCGGCCAGATCTTCGATATCGCCGAGATGACCGGCTCCGTGCTGGTCCTGGACGAGGCCGAGGCCCTCTTCCGACAGCGCGAGAGCGGCGGGGACGGTCCCGACGGCATGCGCACCGTCGTCTCCTATCTGCTGGTGCGGCTGGAGCGCTTCGAGGGCGCC
>CAZKWG010001094.1:0-1948 GCA_964556105.1 uncultured Enterobacterales bacterium
GAGCTCGCGGAAGTGCTCCCAGGTCGCCCACTGGCCGACGAGGTTCGAGTTGGCGATGAGCACGCGCGGCGCGTCAGGGTGCGTGCGCACCACGCCGACAGGCTTGCCGGACTGCACCAGCAGCGTCTCGTCGTCGCGGAGATCCCGCAGGGTCGCCACGATGGCGTCGAAGGCCGGCCAACTTCGCGCCGCCCGGCCGGTGCCGCCGTAGACCACCAGGTCCTCGGGTCGCTCGGCGACCTCGGGGTCCAGGTTGTTCATGAGCATGCGGAGGGCGGCCTCCTGCACCCAGCCACGGCAGGAGAGCTCCGAGCCGCGGGGCGCCTTGACGACGCGGTTCATGGCGCTCCTCCGAGGATGCTCAACCCTGGTCTTCGTCGTCCGTCATTTCGTCGTCGTCCCCGTTGCCGATCTCCGTGTAGCGGCTGTGGGTGAAGACGGTGGCCGAATTCTCGGCGAGATCCGCCGAATCTTCCTGAGCGTCCAGCCAGGCTTCGTACTCTTCGCGGCTGACCAGCCCACGAAGGATGTTGCGCTCGACCGTACGCACGTCGAAGAGGATGTCGCGATCGCGGTTCATCGAAGCTCCCTATCAGTCCGCGGACGGGGGCAGGTCGTCGTCGGCCGTGGGGGGAAGATCCTCACGGCTGAGCGGACCAGCGAAGCCGCGCAGGTTCTCGTTCTCGTCGAAGTCGCGAAGATCGACGTGGACGAGGCCCGCGGCGATCTCGCGGAGGGCGGTGACGGCCTCCTTGTTCGAGCGGCCGTCCATGATGAGGATCTGGTCGCCGCGCAGGAGCTGCTTCGTGCGCTCCGCCGCGACCAGGACGAGAGAGAAGCGGTTCGGAATCTGCTCGAGGCAGTCTTCCACCGTGATGCGGGCCATCCGACCTCCCTGAGTCCCTTCCTGAGGGCCTTCGCCCCTGACCTTGCTCTGAGCGCGTGCGCTCGGATCGGGGTGACCCTTCCCCCTATTGGTTGTCTCGGGGCTCGTCAAGGCAGGCCTGGACCTGCTCCTCCCGCGACACGTCGGGTTGTCGTCGCTTCGAGATCAGGTTACAAGGCTGAAGATCGCGTCCCTCGTCCGCGTCGTCTCTGCCGCTCCTCGTCGCAGAGCGCGGGGGCCCTCGGAGAAGTAGCCGCGAAAGGATCGCTACAGGGGTTGACGACAGGGGGCCTGTGTCTAGTCTTGCTCCCCCCGAGGTCACCCCGCTGCGGCGGGTCTCACTGGGCGCCTTTTTCCTCCTCATCCTCAGGTGCGTGCGTGGACCCGTCCGCCAGCGCTCCGGGGAATCTTCACTGATCCACATTCACGGAGATCCAGCCCCCATGACGGTCACTCCTCTGTTCGATCGGGTACTCATCAAGCGCAGCGAAGAGGCCACCAGGACCAAGAGCGGCCTGTTCCTGCCCGAGAGCGCTACCGAGAAGCCGGCTCAGGGCGTGGTGCTCGCGGTTGGTCAGGGCAAGGTCGCGGACAACGGCACGATCACGCCGCTGACGGTCAAGGTCGGCGACAAGGTCGTCTTCAACAAGTACTCCGGGACCGAGATCAAGATCGACGGCGAGGAGCGCCTCGTGATGCGCGAGGAAGAGATCCTCGGCATCCTCGAAGGCTGATCCACCCGAACCTCCTTCAGACCCCTTTTCGAACCTCACTGATTCAAGAGGAATTCAATCCATGGCTGCCAAGCAGATCATCTTCGATGTGGACGCGCGGAACCGCATCCTGGAGGGTGTCGACACCCTCGCCAACGCCGTGAAGGTCACGCTCGGTCCGAAGGGCCGCAACGTCGTGATCGAGAAGTCCTGGGGCGCTCCCGTGGTGACGAAGGACGGTGTCACCGTCGCCAAGGAGATCGAGCTCGAGGACAAGTTCACGAACATGGGCGCTCAGATGATCAAGGAGGTCGCCAGCCGGACCTCCGACAACGCGGGCGACGGCACC
>CAZKWG010001095.1:0-1946 GCA_964556105.1 uncultured Enterobacterales bacterium
GGGGCGCTCGTGGCCAGGGCTCGCCCAGGGAGCGCGCTGGCGAGCCCCAGGGCGCCCAGTCCGAGGAGAACATCACGACGGCGGAGACCTTCACGGCCAGACATCGGGGACCCCCTCGACCTTGCGATCATAGACCAGGACCCCGTCGATCCAGGTGCGCTCGACCAGCGTGTAGACATCCAGCGGGTGCTTGCTGAACAGCGCGAGATCGGCGTCCTTGCCGACCTCGATGGTGCCGATCCTGGCCTCGACCCCGATCAGCCGGGCGGGGTTCAGCGTGATCGCCGCCAGGGCGGCCTCCTCGGACATCCCGTAGCGCAGGGTCTTGGCGGCCTCGGTGTAGAGGCGCTGCACGCCATCGGCGGAGTCAGAGTGGATGGCGACCGTCACGCCCGCCTCCGTCAGCAGGGAGGCGTTCCAGGGGATGCCGTCATAGGCCTCCATCTTGAAGCCCCACCAGTCTGCCCAGGTGGCGGCCCCCGTCCCGTGCTGCGCCAGCAGGTCGCGCACCTTGTACGCCTCGAGCGCGTGGTGAAAGGTCGTGACCTTCACCCCGAACTCGTCCATCACGCGGTAGATCCCCTCGATGTCGTCCGAGCGGTAGCAGTGGACGTTCACCCGCACCTTCCCGTCGAGCACGTCCAGCAGCGTCTCGAGGTCCGGGTCGCTCATCGGCGGGTCGCGCCAGGTCTGCCGCGCCTTGCGGTAGTCGAGCGCCTCCTGAAAGCCGGCGCGCAGGGCGGCGACATTGCCCATGCGCGTGCTGGGGCCGTCGATGTCCTCCCCGTAGACGCGCTTCGGGTTCTCGCCGCAGGCCATCTTGATGGCGCGCGGCGCGCCGTCGAAGATCATCTCGTCGAAGAGGCGCGCGGGCCGCAGCTTGAGGATGGCGGCCTCGCCGCCCACGAGGTTGGCGCTGCCCGGCAGCACCATGATGGTCGTGACGCCGCCGGCGCGGGCGCGGGCGAAGGCCGGATCGCCCACCCACACGCTGTCCCCCGCCCAGACGCGGGCCGTGATCGGGTCCACCGCCTCGTTCCCGTCCCCGTGCGCCTTCGCGCCCGGCCAGGGGTAGACGCCCATGTGGGAGTGCAGGTCCACGATGCCGGGCATGAGGTAGCGCCCGCCCGCGTCGATGACCTCGCGCGTGCCCGTCGGGACCGGGAGCGCCTTCCCCACCGCCTCGATTCGCCCCCCGGTGATGAGCACCGTCCCGTCTTCGATGGGAGGACCCGCGATGGGCAGCACGGTCGCATGGACGATCGCCAGGTCCGCGGCCAACGCGACGCCCAGCAGGCACAGCAGCATGAGACGCTCCAGCTCGTGGAAGACCAGCTCGTCGAAGGCCGGCTCGAGGCAGGCCGGCTCGAGCGACGGCAGGAGCGCGCAGTCTATCACGCGGAAGCACGCCAACGTTTGCCTCCCCCGTGGAAGCTGGCTACGCCCGCATCGTGCTCGACCTCAGCTGGCGCCTGCTGCGACCGCTCCTGTTCACGCTCGACCCCGAGCGCGCGCACCACCTCGTGCTGGGCGGACTGGGCAGCGCGCCCGGGCTCGCCGCCGCGCTGCTCCGCCTCCTCGCCGGGGCGCCGCCGCCCACCCTGGCGCGCAAGGTCGCCGGCCTCGCGCTGGCGGGTCCCGTGGGCCTGGCGGCGGGTCTGGACAAGGACGGCATCGCCGTGCGCGCCTGGCCGGCGCTGGGCTTCGGCTTCGTGGAGGTCGGCACCGTCACGGCCCATCCGCAGCCCGGGAACCCCTCCCCTCGCCTCTTCCGCCTGGCGGGCGGGCGCGCGCTGATCAACCGCATGGGCTTCAACAACGCGGGCAGCGCGGCGATGGCGGAGCGTCTTCGCCGCCTGCGAGAGTCGGGTCACTGGCCCGAGGTGCCCGTCGGCGCGAACATCGGAAAGAGCAAGATCACGCCGCTGGAAGAGGCCGCTGACGCA
>CAZKWG010001096.1:0-1941 GCA_964556105.1 uncultured Enterobacterales bacterium
GTGCCCATGGGGACGCCGCTGTGGGTGAGCGGGGCGCCGCCGCCCAGGCCGTCCTCCAGCGCGCGGGCCAGCCCGAAGTCCGTGACCTTGGCCACCAACCCCTCGGGGGTCAGCGCGACCAGCACGTTGGCCGGCTTCAAGTCACGGTGGATCACGCCCTGCCCGTGCGCGCTCGCCACCCCCTGCATCACCTGGTCCGCCAGCGCGTCCAGCTCGGAGATCGTCGGCCGGAACATCTTGATCAGGTCGGACAGGGTCGGCCCCGCCACGTACTCCAGGATCAGCGCCACCCCCTGCTCGATGGAGACCACGTCGGTCACCGCGACCAGGTTCGGATGGCGCAGCGAGGCCTGGACCCGCCCCTCGCGCAGCAGCCGATCGATCAGGCGCGGGGTGGAGAGGTGCAGCACCTTCATCGCGTGGACGGTGCCCAGCACGGTGTGTCGGACCTGCACCACCGTGGCCATGCCGCCGTGCCCGAGGGGGCGCTCGATCACGTAGCGGTCGAGCGTGCGCCCGACGGCCAGCCCGCCCGTCACAGGAGGGCCACGGCGACGCCGATCCCCGCGCCGGCGATGGTCAACCCGGCGCCCCCCGCCGCCCAGAGGAGGGCCCGATGCGTCGCCCGCCGCTGCACGCCGCGTGGCAGCGGATCCTCGGGCCTCAGGTGCTGGCTCGTGCGGAGGACGCCATCCACCTCCAGCTGTAGGATGGTGTCCCGGTCGGAGGGGCGGGCGAGGCCCACGGTGCCGTCAATCCACAGGGTGCTCCCCTGCGGGAGCCAGAGCTCGGTCAGCGCGCCCGGGGTGCTGGCGCTCTCCGAGAGGGCGCGCGCGACGTGGCCGGCGGGGAGCAGCCGGGGGGGCAAGGCGCCGAGCGGATCGACGGCCCGCGCGGCGGCGAAGGCCAGCCTGGCGCGCTCTTCGTCGCGGCGCACGAACTGGTCCAGGCCGATCAGGCGGTGGTAGCGGGCGGCCAGGGCCGGGCTCAGCGGGGCCCCCAGGCAGACCAGATCGGCGGCGGCCTGGGCCAGCTCGGCGTCGAACTCTTCTTGATTCAGCCCGATAAACGCCTGCTCTACTCGATTCAACCTGCTCGCGAACGTCTCGGGCTCGATTGGCTCGACGCAGCCCGCCTCAGCGGCCACCGCGTTCCCGATCCAGACGAGCAGGGAGGGTAGAGCCAGCACGGGATCAAGATAACCACATCTCCGAAGCGTCCAGCGGCGCAGCGCTCACAGGGCGATTACACCGCGGCCGGGAGCAAATCGGACATATTTTGACCGAACCCTGCGGGCGTGCTTCGGTTTCCCCGCCTTCCGGCCGGATCAGCGCGAGATCGTGGCGCACATCGCCGAGGGCAAGGACGCGCTGGTCGTCATGCCCACCGACGCGGGCTGTCGCCGCACTGGCGGCTTCCCGTGCTGGACAGCGATCCGTGTCCCGCTACTCCGACGCGCAGGTGCCATCGTTCCCGCTGTTGGTCACCTCCCCGTCGAAGGAGGTGAGCTGGGTCACGAGGTCGTCCACGTCGTCCTCGCAAAGGGAGACGTTATCCCGGACTTCGAAGTCCCCACCCACTGAGATGAGGGTCTCGAGGCCCGCCAGGCTCGTCAACGCGTCGTTGAGGCGGACGGTGAAGTCCCCGCCGACCGCGGAGAGGGGCTCGAGGCCCGCAAGGCTCGTCAGCGCATCGTTGTCGTTGACGTAGAGGCTCCCGGTCACCGAGGAGAGAGCCTCGAGCCCCTCCAGGCTCGTCAACTCGGCGTTGTCGTAGACGGAGAGGCCCTCGCCCAGCGAGGAGAGGGACGCGAGGCCCGCAAGGCTCGTCAACCCGGCGTTGTCGTAGATGTAGAGGTGCCCGCCCACCGAGGAGAGGGACGCGAGGCCCGCAAGGCTCGTCAACGAGGCGTTGCGGCGGGGGTAGAAGTCGCCGGGCAGC
>CAZKWG010001097.1:0-1941 GCA_964556105.1 uncultured Enterobacterales bacterium
TCGAGGACCGTCGGCATCCACAGAAAGACGACCGCGAAGGCGCGCGCGACGGCGCTCGCCGCCCCCAACACCCTCCCCAGGCCGGCGATGGCCAGCGCGGCGAAGCCGGCGGTCCAGGCCCCGAGCAGGCGCGGGTTCAGGGGCGAGAACCCGTCCTCGCCCAGGGTGGAGAGCCCGGCCAGCGCGCTCTCCCAGCCGAGCGGGAAGCTGGCGAAGATGTTGTCGTCGGTGCTCACGTAGCCGCCCGCGAGCGCGAACTGGCGCGGCAGCGCGAGGTGGTAGGTCATCTCGTCGCGGTACCAGGGCGGCACCAGCGCCAGCAGCAGGATCGGCGCCAGCGCCAGCAGCGGCAGCGAGGCGCCGGGCTCCGGTCGGGGCGCGCCGCGCAGCCCGAGGCTCCCCAGCGCGAGGCCCAGCCCGAGCCAGCCCAGCACCGCCGCCGGTCTGAGCAGGTCCAGAAAGCCCAGGGCCGTGAAGCCGAGCTGCGCCCACCCCAACCCGAGCGCCCAGGCGAGGGCCAGCCGCGTCTCGCCTTCCAGCGCGCCGCCCGCGCGTCGCTCCAGCCAGGACGCGGCTCCCCAGCCCGGGATCAGGCCGATGAGCAGCACCAGGGAGCACGCGAGCTCGAGCCAGGGGGACATGGTCGCGAAGGGTAGCACGCGGCCAGGGCGGGCTCGCCAGGCTCAGGGCGCGACGACGTCGTCGGCGTCCAGCTCCAAGGCGGGATCCCAGGCCTGCTCGAGCAGCGCCTCGGCGGCCCGGCGCTCGCGATGTTCGTTGGTCCGTCGCGCGCCGCGCGCCGCGCCGACCAGGTTGCTCGGGTAGGTGGCGGCGAGGAAGACCGTCCCCAGCACGGCGCCGGCGGCGATCTCCGTGGGGCGCCGCTGGTCGATCCCGTCCGCCAGCAACAGGCCCGCTCCCAGCCCCAGCGGGATGTTGAAGAGGGCGGCCATGAACGCGTCCCCCGGGTGCCCGGCGTAGAGCTGCCCCAACCCCGGCACGACGCTGAGGCCGGCGGCCAGGGCGGGCGACTTGCGCGGCAGCGGCTGGGAGGCGAGCTCGGCCAGGGCGGCGGCCTTCGGGGCGAGCGGGTCGTCGGGATGAGGGAAGCTGGCGAAGCGCTCCTGGGCCTGCGCCAGATCGAAGCGCTGAAGCGCGATCACGCCTCGGGCGAAGCTGGCCTTCGGCGCCCACTCGGAGCTCGGGTAGAACACGCCCACGCGCTCCAGCGAGAGATCGGCGGAGAGGTCGTTGCCCGCCCGATGATCGGCCAGCGCCCCTCGGTAGGCGGCGCGATCGGCCAGCGCCCCGCCCACCTGCCCGTAGGCGAAGACCGCGGCGGGATAGCGCTCCCCCTGCTCGTAGCTGAGGCCGATGCGGAAGCGCAGCGCCTCGGCGTCCGGGCCCTCCGGGTCCAGGAAGAGGGCGAGGCGGTACCAGGTCAGCGCGTTGTAGGCGTCTCCCTGGGCGCGGAGCTGATCGGCGAAGGCCACCGCCTGATCGGCGGTCACCGCGGGCGGCGTGGCGGGATCAGGCTCAGCGGCGAGGGCGGCGGCGATCAGGCACAGGATCATGGAAGCGTGGGTCCCGATGCGGGGTGACGATGGGGTAGTCGTCGACCTTCGCCATCCACGGGTACTCGCGCAGCAGCCGATCGACGGTCAGCCACGCGCCGACGGGGAGACCCCACTCCCGGTAGGCGCGGATCCCGTAACCCGAGCAGGTCGGATAGAACGGGCAGACCGCGCCGTTCTCCTTGGAGCGGGCGCGGTACCAGCGGAAGGCCGCCTCGGCGAGTCCCGGCGCGGGGGGAGGCTCGGCAGGACCGCTGGCCACGCCCGGCGCAGGAGCGGGCCAGACCCGCGGCTCCCAGGCCGGAGGGGCGGCGAGCGCCAACCCGAGGAGCAGCCAGCTCACGCGCCGATCTCCGCCTCGACCGGC
>CAZKWG010001098.1:0-1939 GCA_964556105.1 uncultured Enterobacterales bacterium
GGTGCGGATCGCGCTGGTCGTGCTGTAGCCCGTGGCCTCGGCGCGGATCAGCACCTCGCCGGCCTCGAGATCGTGCAGCGTGAAGAAGCCCAGGGAGTCGGTGGTGGTCTGCGCCTCCCCCGCGGTGATCTGGGCCCCCCCGATGGCCTGGCCGTCCGTGTCGCGCACGTAGCCCTGCAGCATGGCCGGGCCGGTGAGGGGCACGGCGGTCTCGCCCGTGTGCCCGGTCCCGCCCGTGTGCCCGGTCTCGCCCGTGTGCCCGGTCTCGGCGGGCGTGGTGGGGTCGCCCGTGCCGCTGTCGCGGTCGGCGGGCGTGTCTTTGGGCGTCTCCGGGCTGCAGCCCACCAGGAGCGCGAGGAGCCAGCAACGTCTCAACATCATGGGGGCTCCCACGGGATCGGCCTCACCAGCCGGGAGAGAGGAAGAGGTGGGCGGCGCCAGCCCTGGCGAGCGTCGCGGTCGGGTGAAGGACATAGACCAGGAGATCGGCGCGACCGTCCATGTCCATGTCGCCCGCGGTGGAGAGGGAGAGGCCGACGTAGTCGTAGGTCACGGTGCCCAGGATCCGCGCCGGGGCGTCACCCAGGCTGCTCGTGCCCGAGAGCGGGCTGAGCACCACGTAGGCCACCCCCGAACTGGTCCCGGCGCTGTCGTTCTCCGAGGCGCCCACCACCAGGTCCATGAGGCCGTCTCCGTCCACGTCCCCCGCGTTGACGAGCTCGGTCCCGACGGCGTCTCCGCTGGCCTCGCCGAGCAGCTTCACCTCCGCCGACGCGAGCTCCCAGCGGCTGGAGACGGGGCCGTGAATCAGGTAGACCGCGCCCGCGTTGGAGGCGGCGTCGTCGTCGCCTCGAGCGCCGACCGCGAAGTCGTCGTAGCCGTCCTCGTTCACGTCTCCCGCGGCCGCGACGCCGGCGCCCGCGTAGTCGTTCCCGTCCTCTCCGATGAGGCGCGCCTCGGCGTCCCGCAGACCCATGGTTCCGGAGACCGGGCCCAGGGCCACGTACACGACCCCCGAGGCCGAGCCGCCCGTGTCGCGGTAGGGCGCCCCGATCACCAGGTCGGCGGTCCCGTCCCCGTTGACGTCGGCCCCGGCCGCGAGGCCGTCGCCCGCCCGATCCCCCGAGGTGGTGCCCTCCAAGGACGCGTCCGAGGCCGACAGGCTCATGTCCCCGCTCAGGGGCCCCAGGAAGAGGTGGACGCACCCGGACTGGGAGGCGCCGCTGGCCCCCGAGCCCCCCGCGCCGATCAGCAGGTCGTCGTAGCCGTCGTCGTTCACGTCCGACGCCGAGGTCATGACGTCCAGGTAGCCGCGGATGTAGTCCCCTTGGAAGCTGGCGTTCGCCGTGGACAGGCTCATGTCCCCACTCAGGGGCCCCAGCGTCAGGTAGATCACGCCCGCGTCGGACGTCAGGGTGTCCTCGTAGGGCGCGCTCACGAGCACGTCGTCGTAGCCGTCGCCGTCGGTGTCCACGGCGCCCGCCACGGAGGTGCCCGCCCGCACGCTCGCGTTCGCCCCGAGCAGCCGCGCGTCCGCGGTCGAGAGGCTGCGCGACCCGCTCACCGGGCCCAGCACCAGGTAGGCCGCGCCAGCCGCGGACGCCACCGTGTCCTCCCAGGGCGCGCCGATCAGCAGGTCGGCCGACCCGTCCCCGTTCACGTCGCCCGCGCTGGCCAGCCCGGAGCCCGCATAGTCGCTCGCGGCCACGCCGAGCAGCTCGGCGTAGGACGCGTCTGCCGTCAGGTCGCCATCCCAGCCGCAGGTGTCCATGGTCGCCGCCTCGTCGGCGTCGCAGTCCTGGATCACGCCGTCGCCGCAGACCTCGGGCGCGCCCGGGTAGACGGAGGCGTCCGCGTCGTCGCAGTCGGTCCCCAGCTCGCCCGCTGGCGCGATGTCCCCTGCCCCGCCTGCGGCAAGCCCGCCCGGCGCGAGACGGAC
>CAZKWG010001099.1:0-1938 GCA_964556105.1 uncultured Enterobacterales bacterium
GGGGCTGGTCTTCTATCGATGCAACCCTGAGGCGAAGTGGACCCCGCCGATAGCGCCTGACGTGCCTGACAGGGATTGAAGTCGGCGCACCGAACCCCATCGACTGGGAGCGTTGATGAATCAGCCGCCCATGATGTTGCCTCTACCGCCGCGGAGCGCCATCCGAGGCGTGAGGCTGACCGTGCTGCTGGCCATCCTCTCCGGCACAGGAGGCCACCTCTCGGACGAGACCATTCGTAGCGCGCTCCTGGCGCCCGAGGGGGAGGGCGATGCTGACAGCAGCTCCCTGCGCTCCTTCCTCGAGGCATGTCGCGCCTGGCAGCCGGCAGAGAGTCTCCCCTCCCTCGAGCAGATGCTGGAGGAGCGCTTCTCGCGATGAGGCGGATCTATCTGGACACGAGCGTTCTGTTGGCGATCCCGTTGAAGCAGCGCTCTCCGGCCGTCCTGAACGACTGTGAGGCATGGCTGAGGAGCGCGCAGCGCAGGGAGATCTCAGCTGTGATCTCAACGCTCACATGGGACGAATTCGTCTATGTCTTCGCGTCGAAGGCGCGAGGAGATGCGGAAGGCACAGGCTACCGCAACTCCCGCGCGGTAGAGGGCAGTCGGCTGCTGCTGGGGATGAAGTTCCTGCAAATGGCGCCCGTTGAGCAGGCCATCGTCGAGGAGGCGACAGAGCTGCTCGAGCGGGTCGACCTGCGCCCGAGGGACTGTATGCACGCGCTGCTCGCGCGAGCCTACGCGGATGGGAATCTGCTCACCTTGGACAACGACTTCCGGCGTCGTGAGCTGCTCGACCGACTGGGTGTGAGGATCACGCTCATCGAAGAGGCCTGACGGGCCTCCACAGGTGCTCGGCCGGCCGGCCGGGCTATGCCCACCCCCGGAGGCGTCTTGGCCGACGATCCATCATCCAACGCCGGCCAGCTCCCCTCGTCGCTGCGCGCCGAGCTGCTGCGCTTCCCGCGGCCCGACGGGGGGCTGGACCTCTACGATCCGCTGCTGCGCCGCCTGCACCGCTACGACTCAGCATGGATCCCCGACGAGGTGCTCCGGCGCGACCTGCTGGTGGAGGGACCAGAGATCGCGACGATACGACGGCAGATCTACGAGGCGGAGCGGTGGCGGGAGCCGCGCGCGGTCCAGTGGGAGCACGCCTCGCCGCCGGACGCGCTCTTCGCTGAGGCCTCCACCCTGCCCCGGCTGGTGGCCCCCGCCTGGCGTGAGCCCGAGCCCTGGCGGAGGCTGTGCGAGGAGCGGATCGCCGGTCGCAGGCGGCTGATCCTGCGCGGCTGGCTGGAGGAGGAGGCCGCGCTCGACCTGTGGCGGGAGCTCGAGCCGGGCCCCTGGGCTCGGATGGACACGGACGCCGTCGTGGCAGATCGATACTGTAACGCCGTGATACAGCAATATGTGCGCGGGCTGTACGGCCTGCTCCTCCACCCGGGGCTGCGCAAGCTGCTCGGCGCGGCGCTGGGGGTGGTGCTGCCCGAGGACGTGCTGCTCAACGGCTGGCGCCTCGGGCCCGGGGATCGTTTCAAGCTGCACCCGGACGGGCACACCTATGTCGCCACCTTCGCCCTCGGCATCAACCCTGGGTGGAGCGCGGCCGACGGCGGCGCCATCGCGTTCGGCGAGCCCGCGGCGGGGGGGATGGTCGTCCACGAGCGCTGGCTGCCCTTCGCCGGCGACCTGCTCTGCTTCGTCCCGGACGCCAGCTCCTGGCACGTCGTGGAGCCGCCGACCCGGACCCGGCTGACGCTGTCGGGGTGGTGGGTCGCGCCTTGAGCCGGCCGCGCCTTAGGCCGGCCGACCCCGCGTCAGAGCCAGCGCGCCCGCACAGAGCAGGAAGGCGGCGAGCTCGGACGCGATCAGCTGCGGGTTGGTGGGGTCTACGCCGTCCATCGCCAGACCGTAGGCGCGCCCGCAGACCAGGCC
>CAZKWG010001100.1:0-1937 GCA_964556105.1 uncultured Enterobacterales bacterium
CCCTTCAGCTCCCGTTGGAGGCGAAGCCGCCGGTTGCTGGCCGTTCTCTCGGCCACGGCGCGCACCACGAGCGCCGCGACGGCCTCGTTCATGTCCGCCGCGTCCGGCGGCCCTCCCCCAGGGAGCTGAAGCCCGGTGACGCGGAGGATCTCGGCGAGCGGTGGCACGGGATCGCCCGCCTCGAGCGCCTCGCGCAGGCGGCGGAGCAGGCGGATGGCGCGCGTCAGCTCGTCGCGTCGACGCGCCTCGTCGAGCGCGCGCTGGTCGTAGGAGATCGGGTTGGCCGAGGGGGCGGGGGTCATGGGCGTCTCCAGGAGAAGATGACTCAGAAGGGTCAAGATGCAGCGGCGAGCGGGGCGGACCCCCAGCGCAGCGTGGCGGCGAGGTCGTCGAGGACGCGCGCGGGGGGAGGCGCACGAAAGCGGGCGAAGGCGACAGAGATCCCGTCATCCAGGACCCGCGCGCAGAGGCACTCGTCGTCCTCGGCCCGCCAGATCACGGAGAAGCCCTGCGCGAACCCGTCTCGCAGTGCTCGGTTGAACAGGTTTTGAACAGTTACGGCGAGGGGCTGGGCGGCCCCGACGAAGGCGGAGTCCGTGCCGGCGGGCTCGCCGGAGCCGAAGACGGCGACGGCCAGCGCGCCGCGTCGCGCCGCCCAGGAGTCCAGCCGCGTGGACAGCGCCGGATCGAGGGGCAGCGAGGCCGAGCTGGCCGCTGGGGCGACCTCGGAGGGGATCCCGGCCAGGCGCAGCGCGGCGAGGCGCAGGGGCAGGGCGGGGACCTCGCGGCTGCCGGTGAGGCCGAGCCAGAGCCCGAGGTCGGGGAGGGCGACGAGGTGGCGACCATAGACGCCGTACAGCTCGCTGACCAGCTGGGGCGGCTGGCCCAGCGCGGCGCGGACGTCGGCGCCGGCCAGCAGGGTGGCGGTGGCGGCCAGGCGCTCCACGACCAGCGCGTTCCCGCAGCGACCCCAGGTGGCGCCGCGGACGTCGACGATCAGCGCCGCGGCGGCCGAGGCGGCGATGTAGGCGTCGCGCAGCACGCTCTCCGTCGTGGCGCGGCGCTCCAGGCCGAAGAGCGCACGATCGCGCGCCGGCGCCGGCAGGCCGAGCACCCGGAGCGCGGCCCGCGAGCGGGTGAGGCGGCGCGCCTCCTCTTCGAGGCGCTCGACCTGCGCGCGCAGGGCGTCGCGCTCTTGGAGCACGGCCCGATCGGCAGGATCTCCCGCGCGCTGGGCCAGCTCGCGCTCGGCGGCCTCGGCGCGCGCGGTCAAGCGCGTCACCTCGCCCGTCAGATCCTCCGCGCGGCGCTCCAGCTCCGACATCCGCGAGAAGAAGGCGCGGGAGGCGCCTCGGCCGGCCTCCCGGCGCAGGCGGGCCAGCTCGCTCTCGGCGGTCTCGAGCTGCGCGCGCATCGCGGACAGCTCCGCCTCGTGCGCGCCGGACGCCGTCTGGGTCTTGCGCGCCTCCTCCAGCGCCGCGGCGAGCCCATCGCGCTCGGCGCCCACCTCCATCAGGCCGCGCCGCAAGCCGGCGATCTGGGCGCGCGACCGGTCGAGGCTGGTCTGCAAAGCGTCGCGCGACGCCACCAGCGCCTCGAGGTCCGCGCGCGCCGCGTCCAGCGTGGCCTTCGCCTCGGCGTCGCGCGTGGCGAGGATCTCGCGGAAGCTGGCCTCCCGCTGCTCCAGCGTGACGTGAAAGGTCGCGTCCTGGTGCTCGAGGAGGGCGCGCGCGCTCTGGCGGGCGTCCTCCAGCGCGGCCTGGGAGGCGGCGAACTTCGCCAGGTTGCGCCGCGCCTCCTGGCGCTGCTGCCAGGCGAGCCCTGCGGCGATGACGGCGACGACGCCGAGGCCGGCGGCGAGGATCACGAGGCCTCCCGGACGCCCAGGGCGCGGATCGAGGAGCGCAGATCGGAGATCACCAGCGCCGGCGCCGCGC
>CAZKWG010001101.1:0-1928 GCA_964556105.1 uncultured Enterobacterales bacterium
ACCGACCTGCAGATGTGGGAGGAGGACATCGCCGGCAGCGTGGCGCATGCCACCATGCTGGGCGAGGTCGGCATCCTGAGCGCGGACGAGGTCCAGGTCCTGATCGCCGGGCTCGACCTGGTCGCCGAGGACCTGGCCGGAGGCTGGCGCCCCGGGCCGGAGGCCGAGGACATCCACATGGCGGTGGAGGGCCGCCTGCACGAGCGGGTGGGCGCCGTCGCCGGCAAGCTGCACACGGCGCGCTCGCGCAACGATCAGGTCGCCACCGACGTGCGCCTCTGGCTGCGCGCCCGGCTGCGCCTGCTGGACGCCGCGCTCTCGGATCTCATCGCCGCGTTCCTCGATCGCGTCGAGCGGGACGGCCGCACGCTGGTCCCCGGCTACACCCATCTGCAGCGCGCGCAGCCCGTCTGGCTCGGCCACATCTGGCTGGCCCACGCCTGGGCCCTCTCCCGCGACCGCGAGCGGCTGGCGGGCGCCCTCGATCGCGTGGAGCGCTGCCCGCTCGGCGCCGCGGCGATGGCCGGGACCCCGCACCCCATCGATCGCGCGCGCTCGGCGGAGCTGCTCGGCTTCCCCAGGCTGGTGGAGAACGCGATGGACGCGGTCTCCGCCCGCGACCACGTGCTGGAGGCGGTCAGCGCCTGCGCCATCGCCATGACCCACCTCTCGCGCATCGGCGAGGAGCTGGTCATCGGATCCTCGGCGGAGGTCGGGCTCTATCGGCTCTCGGACGCCTGGAGCACCGGCTCGTCCATCATGCCGCAGAAGCGCAACCCGGACGCGGCCGAGCTGGTGCGCGGGAAGTCCGGGCGCGTGATCGGCGACCTGATGGCGCTGCTGACCCTGGTGAAGGGGCTGCCGCTGGCCTACAACCGCGATCTTCAGGAGGATCGGCCGCCGCTCTTCGACGCGGTGCTGACCACCCTGGCCTGCGTGCGGGTCACGACCGGCTGCATCGCCTCGCTGGAGATCCGCCGGGTGCCCGACCTGCGCGGCGACCCCCTGCTGGCCACCGAGCTGGCGGACTTCCTCGCGCAGGCGGGCGTGCCCTTCCGCGAGGCACACCGCGTCGTGGGGCAGGTGGTGCGCGCGGCCGAGCTGCGCGGTCTGCGCCTGGACGAGCTGGACGACGCCACCCTGGCCGAGGCGCACCCCGCGCTGGGGCCGGAGGCGCGCGCCTGGCTGGACCCGGAGGCGGCGGTGGAGCGTCGGCGCTCCCGCGGCGGCACGGCCTGGTCCGAGGTGCAGCGCCAGGTGGGGCTGCTGCGGGCCAGCCTGTAGCGCCCCAGCCCTGGCGGCATAGAGGGAGGGGATGAACCTCGGCGCGCGCCCTCGGGTCGCCGCGGCGCTGGCCTTCCTGGCCACGCTGACGGCCCTGTGCGCGCTCTCCTGGCCCATGCCGGCCCATCTCGGCACCTGGCACCTGCTGACCGCCTTCGGCGACAGCCACGCCTGGACCTTCGAGTGGCTCGCCCAGACCCTCCTGGCGGGGGAGTGGCCGACCTGGACCTCGGACGCCGGCTATCCCCAGGTGCGGGCGGTGCGGATCATCGGCTGGGGCCCGGCCCTGCTCTTTCTGGGCCTGCGGACCCTGCTGTCTCCGCTCGCGGCGGCCAACGTGGCGCAGCTCCTCGCGCTCCCGCTCTCGGCCCTAGCGGCGTTCGCGCTGCTGCGCCGCTGGACGGAGCTCACGCCGCTCGCCACGGCGGGCCTGTCCGCCTCCTGGGCGCTCGGCCCCACCCTGATCTCCACCTATGGACTCGGTGAGATCTCGAACACACAAGCATGGGTTTTACCTGGCTTTCTTTATGTCCTCGATCGCGCCGACGAGGAGCGGCGCTGGATCCCGTTGCTGGCCCTGTTCTCGCTGGTGAGCGTCTTCTCCAGCCCCTATTTCGGGCTGGCCATGCCGCTGCTGGTGGGAG
>CAZKWG010001102.1:0-1920 GCA_964556105.1 uncultured Enterobacterales bacterium
CTGCCTGTCCATCCTCGAGGTCCTGCACAGCGGCCTCGGCGACCCGAAGTACCGCCCCTGCCCGCTGCTGCGAAAGTACGTCGAGGCGGGGTGGCTGGGCCGCAAGTCGGGCCGCGGCTTCTACACCTACGGCTGATCGCGCCCTGAGCCCGCGGGCTCAGGGGTCACGGTCCCCCCCAGACACCAGCCGGAAGGATTCAGGCGATGGACAACCTCCGCTTCGAGCAGCGTGGAAACTGTGGTCTCGTGGTGCTGAACCGCCCGGCGGCGCTGAACGCGCTCAACCTGGCGCTGATCACCGAGCTCGAGACCCTGCTGCGCGCGCTGGCCGACCAGGAGCTGCGCGCGCTGATCCTCACGGGCGAGGGCAACCGCGCCTTCGCCGCCGGCGCGGACATCAGCGCGATGGCGACGATGAGCGCGCTGGAGGCCGAACGTTTCGCCGCCCAGGGCCAGCGCACGCTGCGCCTGCTGGAGAGCCTGCCCTTCCCCACCATCGCCGCGGTCAACGGCTTCGCGTTCGGGGGCGGCTGCGAGCTGGCGATGGCCTGCGACCTGATCCTGGCCGGTCCCAACGCCGTCTTCGGCCAGCCCGAGGTCAAGCTGGGCGTCATCCCGGGCTTCGGCGGCACCCAGCGCCTCGCCCGCCGCGTCGGCCAGCAGCGCGCCCTCGAGCTCTGCCTGACCGGCCGCAACGTCCCCGTCGACGAGGCCGTAGCCCTCGGGCTCGCTCTGCGCCGCGAAGAGGACGTGCTCGCCGCGGCCTTCGCGCTGGCCGAGCAGATCGCCCAGAATGGCCCCGCCGCCGTGCGTCTGGTCAAGCGCGCCATGCTCGAGACCGATGGCCTCGACCTGCAGAGCGGCCTGGACGCCGAGCGCACCCTGTTCGCGCTCTGCTTCTCCACCGCCGATCAGCGGGAGGGCATGGCGGCCTTTCTTTCGAAGCCCCGCCGCCCTGCTGCCTTCACCGGGCGCTAGCGTTACGCTGCTCAACCTCTCCGGCCACGCCGCCTCCTGACCCCTGGAGCCCCGATGTTCGAGCTCTCGGAAGACCATCTTCAGATCCGCAACCTCGCGCGCGACTTCGCCCGCAATGAGGTCCTCCCCGGGGCGCAGGAGCGCGACAGGACCCACGCCTTCCCGGCTGGGCTGGTCGCTCAGCTCGCCGAGATGGGCTTCATGGGGATGTTCGTGCCCGAGCAGTGGGGCGGGGCGGGCCTGGACATCCTCAGCTATGTCGTCGCGCTCGAGGAGATCTGCTACGCCGACGCCGGCGTGGGCGTGATCATGAGCGTGAACAACTCGCTCGTCTGCTGGCCCATCCTCAACTACGCCTCTGACGCGCAGAAGCAGAAGTACCTGGTGCCGCTGGCCCGCGGCGAGAAGCTCGGCTGCTACGCGCTGACCGAGCCGAACGCCGGCTCGGACGCCGCCGCCCAGGCGACGCGGATCACGAAGAAGGAGGATGGCTCCTACGTGCTCAACGGCACGAAGATGTGGATCACCAACGGCCCGCAGGCGGACTTCTGCGTCGCCTACGCCAGCCTCGATCCCCAGAAGCGCCACAAGGCCATCTGCGCCTTCATCCTGGAGCGCGGCTTCCCCGGCTACAGCGTCGGCAAGGTGGAGGAGAAGCTGGGCATCGCCTGCTCCGGCACGTCCGAGCTCATCTTCGAGAACCTCGCCGTCCCGGCGGAGAACCTCCTCTTCCAGGAGAGCCGCGGCTTCACGGTCGCCATGGCCACCCTGGACGGCGGGCGCATCGGCATCGCCGCCCAGGCCCTGGGCATCGCGCAGCGCGCGCTGGATCTGGCGGTCGCCCACGCGAAGCAGCGCCACACCTTCGGCGAGCCCATCGCCAACAAGCAGGCGATCCAGTGGATGATCGCCGACATGGCCAAGGACGCGCACGCCGCGCGG
>CAZKWG010001103.1:0-1904 GCA_964556105.1 uncultured Enterobacterales bacterium
TCATGACGCCCACGCGGGTCTCCCCCGGGCTGTCGCAGGCGGGGGAGGAGGCCGTCTCCTGCGCCTCCTCGCCGGGCTGGCAGGCCGCGAGCAGGAGGAGCAGAATTCCACTACAGCTGGATCTCGTCGATCGTCTCATCGGTCCACCCCTCGTCGACGCCCAGCTCCGCGATGCTCAGGTCCATCGCCTGCGCCAGCGTCAGCAGCACCTTGGTCACGTTCTCGTCCGACACCGACTTGTAGTGGTAGTTGGTCCTCAGCCGGCCGCAGGCGCTGCCCGCGAGCAGGACCGGCATGTTGTCCAGCCGGTGCTCCTGGCCGTAGGAGACCTCGCTGGTCCCGAGGATGACGCTGTTGTCCAGCAGGGTGCCGTCGCCCTCGTCGATGCTGGCGAATTTCTCCAGCATATAGGCAAATTCTTCCATGATCTGGACGGTGATCGCGCTGACCTGATCCTGGGGCGGCGACTCGTCGTGCGTCAGGTTGTGGTGCCCGTCGGAGGCGTCCGGGTAGAGGATGTTGCTGACGGGCTCGCTGAAGAAGTGGGCGAAGACGCGCGTCTGATCGCAGGCGAGCGCCATGGCCAGCATGTCGCACATCACGCGGTTGCGGGCGCTGGCCTGGGCCTGGCCGCCCACGTCCGGGTAGCTGGTCTCGGGCGCCGAGGCGCGGGCGCAGGCCTCCAGGTTCGGTGGATCCTCCTCCAGGCGGGCCAGGCGCTGCTCGAGCTCGCGCACGCCGTCCAGGTGCTGCTCCAGGCGCACCTTGTCGGCGCTCCCCACCCGCCCCTGCAGGGTGGCGATGTCGCCCATGACGGCGTCCAGCACGCTGCGGCGCAGGCCCAGGGTCGGGTCGATCTCCACCTCCTCGCCCGGCTCGCGGAAGGTCTCGCCGAAGATGCGCTCGTAAAACGCGTAGGGGTCGGTCTCGGCGGAGGCGCGCGCCCCGGCGCCCGTGTACGAGAGCCCGTACGTGTCCGTCGCCGCCGTCTGCAGCGAGGCGTAGAGGGTCTCGCCGCCGATCTCCGCGGCGATGATCTGGTCGATGGTGGGCTGGGAGAAGGTCAGATCATCGCCCACGCTCATCAGCGAAGACGCAGAGAGGATGCCGGCCGAGCCCGAGCCGTGCGGCTCCGAGTTGGGCAGCTTGATCGCCATGCCCGAGATGACCGTGAGGAAGTCTTTGACGTTGGCCAGCGGGGCGAGCTGCTCGGAGAGCTCCCACGTGTCGCCCTCGCCGGTGGGCAGCCAGCGGTCGGGGCCGTTGCCGTTGCCCCAGAAGAAGAGCCCGAAGCGGCGCGGGATCGCCCCGCCGCAGGCCCTGGCCTCGCGGCCCAGGAAGATCTCCAGCCAGGGCAGGGCCAGGCTGACGGCCGAGCCGCGCAGGGCGCCGCGCAGCACGGTGCGACGGGAGAGCGCGCCGCGGCCGGGCTGGTCGTAGAGGGAGGGCCCCGAGACGACCTTGCGCGGGAGGCGTGGAAGGAAGCGGCGAAACAGCGGCATCACTCCACCTCCCCGACGCGCCGGAAGGCGGCGCTGGTCGCGATGTCGGCCAGCAGGAACTGCACGCTGTGCTCCTGCTCGCTGAGCCCCTCGGTGTGCCAGTCCACCTGGCTGTCGTCGGCGTCGTCCAGCACCCGCCCGTTGGCGTAGGCGTAGACCGTCTGGGTCAGGCAGACGCTCAGGCGCTCGTGCTCGGCCACCGCCTCGGCGAGATCCCAGGCGGTGGTGTACGCGGCGCCGTCCAGATTCCCGCTGGCGTCTACCGGGTAGCCGTTGTCCTTGTCGCGCCAGGAGCCGAGCCCGTCGAAGTTCTCCAGCCCGAGCCCGATGGGGTCGGTCAGATCGTGGCAGACCGCGCAGGAGGGATCCTCGCGGTGCTGCTCGAGCCGGTCGCGCAGGGTG
>CAZKWG010001104.1:0-1899 GCA_964556105.1 uncultured Enterobacterales bacterium
ACCTCAGGCCCGAGCGGCGTTGGCGCCGTGACCTCGAGGCGCTCGGGCAGCACCACGATCTCCGGCAGCTCCGTCGCCTCGGTCCCTTCCCAGTCGGTGGCGCTGCCGGAGGACCCGCTCGAGCCCGTCGAGGAGAGCCCGTAAGCCTCTCCCCAGGCCGGCTCGATACCCAGGTCGGACAGGTTCACGTCGAAACCCAGTGTGAGACCGCCATCGTACGGCGTCATCGCGGTCTCGCCCCAAGATCCGAGCAGCGTCGTGTCTCCCGGGTCGAGCCAGATGAGGTCGGAAGCCGACTCGAGCCCGCTCCTCCCCAGCTCGATGAGCCCGCAGTCGTCCACACCGTCGAGCGGGTCGAGCCAGGTCCCCTCCAGCCAGGAGTGGGCGAAGTCGCTGACCGTGAAGAACTGGGCCGACGCGGAGTGGGGCTCCAACCGACCCTCTGGGTGGTCGAGCACGCGCACGCCCACATAGAGGAGCCCGTCGAGGCAGGGCTGGTAGAGCTCGGGGTAGGGGTCGGCGATGTAGCCCTCGTAGGGCTCGGCCTCCGGGACCTCGACGATCTCGCCGTCCTCGTAGGCGCACAGATCGGCGCCTTCGCGCAGACGGGTCGCGATCGTGTCCACGGGCTCCGCCGTGTCCTCGCCTGCCGTGTCCTCGCCTGCCGTGTCCGCGTCCTTCTCCCCGTTACAGGCCAGAAGTGTCCCGAGCCACAACCATCTCATGGCGATCCTCTCCGCTCACGCGGGCTGAACCTAGGACAACATACACCAATCCGATGGCTCGACCCCCGGCAAAGGCGTTCGCCCTCCCGAGCGTCGTGTTCAGCGTGGAACAGGCCGGCGGCAACATCAATGAAGGCGATCGCCCGTCCTGAGACGCGCGCCGTCGCGGGCGGCCTCAGCCCGCTCGCCAGTCTCGGAGACGTTGGCGCCGCGCGCGGGGACGTGTTAGTGTAATTTTGACACCAAGCCCCGGGGCGCAGATGTCAGACGAACACGGGACGCGGCCCAGCCGGCTCTACCGACCAGCGCTCGGGCTGCTCACCGACCTCTACCAGCTCAGCATGGGGCAGGGGTACCACCGGGCGGGCATGGCCGACCGGGAGGCCGCCTTCCATCTGTTCTTTCGTAAGCCGCCCTTTCGCGGGGGCTACGCCATCGCCGCCGGGCTGGCCGACGCCCTCGACCTGTTGACCAACCTGCGCTTCGACGCCGAGGACGTGGCCTACCTCGCGACGCTCTGCGGGAACGACGGCCGACCGCTCTTCGACGCCTCCTATCTGGAGCGCCTGCGGGCGCACCGTTGCGCGCTCACCGTGCACGGGATCCCTGAGGGGACGCCGGTCTTCGCGCATGAGCCCCTGCTGCGGATCACGGGCCCGCTCTTCGAGGTTCAGCTCGTCGAGACGGCGCTGCTGTGCATCCTCAACTTCCAGAGCCTGATCGCCACCAAGGCCTCGCGCATCGCCCGCGCGGCCGGCGAGAAGCCGGTCCTGGAGTTCGGGCTGCGCCGGGCGCAGGGCATCGACGGCGCGCTCTCGGCGTCGCGCGCGGCTTTTATCGGCGGCTGCGCGGCGACGAGCAACGTGCTGGCGGGGCGCCTGCTGGGCATCCCCGTCCGCGGCACCCACGCCCACTCCTGGGTGATGGCCTTCCCGGACGAGCTCTCGGCGTTCGAGGCCTACGCTGACGCCCTCCCCAACAACTGCACCTTCCTGGTCGACACCTACGACACGCTCACGGGGGTGGCCCACGCCATCGCCGTCGGGCGCGCCCTGCAGGCGCGCGGCCACAGGCTGGCGGGGATCCGCCTGGACTCGGGCGATCTCGCCGTCCTGAGCCAGCAGGCCCGGCGCATGCTGGACGAGGCCGGCTTCCCCGAGGCGCGCGTCGTCGC
>CAZKWG010001105.1:0-1892 GCA_964556105.1 uncultured Enterobacterales bacterium
GGTGCTGGCCGAGGGGTCGCTGGACGAGCCCCAGCGCGCCGCCCTGGCCATCGTCGCCGAGGCCAAGGCCTTCGGTGAGCGCCTCGGGCTCGAGCCGACGAAGAACTACGGCACCCTCGCCTACGGCTGGGACCGCGAGATCTGGGCGGTGAGCGGCTGTGCGCCCCTCTCCTTCCAGGCCAGGACCTGGTGGTTCACCATCGTCGGGCGCGTGCCCTACCTGGGCTACTTCCGTGAGCAGGACGCCGCCCGCGCCGCCGAGCGCATCACCGCCGACGGGCTCGACGCCTATCGCCGCACGGCGGGCGCCTACTCCACCCTGGGCTGGTTCCGCGACCCCATCCTGCCGAGCATGCTCACCTGGTCCGAGGCCGATCTGGCCGACACCGTGCTGCACGAGCTGGCCCACGCCACCGTCTGGATCCGTGGGAGCGTCGCCTTCAACGAGAGCTTCGCCAGCTTCGTCGGCGAGGAGGCCGCCTTCCGCTTCCTCGACGAGAAGTATGGCCCCGCCTCGCCCCAGGCCCTGGGCGCGCGCGCCGAGCACCAGGACCTCCAGACCTGGCGCCGCCTGCAGCACGCGCTCTACCAGGACCTGGAGCGGGTCTACGCCGACGCCGCCCTCTCCGACGCCGAGAAGCTGGCGCGGAAGCAGGCGCTCTTCGCCGCCTTCCCGCTCCGAGTGGCGGAGGCGGGCCTGAACAGCCCCGAGCGCTGGGTGCGCGCCGCTGAGCGCGGGACCTGGAACAACGCGCGCCTCGTCCAGTTCAAGACCTACAACGAGAGCCGCCCGGTGTTCGAGGCCCTCCTGGCGCGCCGGGGCGGCGATCTGCTGGCGTTCATGGGCGATGTGCGCGAGATCGCCCGTCAGGGTGGCGATCCCTTCGCGGCGATGGCCCAGGCCGCTGGCCTGCTCCCCGACCGCGACACCCATGTCGCACCTTGAACGTAGCGTCCAGTTTTCGGACGTCCCAGAATTCGAACGCCGTCATAGAGGTGACCACCTAGTTTCCTGGGGAGCGTCAAGCCATTTCTTGTCCGTATGGGGAGAGCGCACGTTAAACGGTCGGTAGTCGCGCTCTCGAGGGTCGTCGAGGGTGGGGTCGGACCACCATCCGACAGCGGTCGAGGGTTGGCATGGTCCTTGCATATAAAGAAGGCGAAGACACCCCTCGACTCGGAGGTCGTCCATGTCCTTCGCAAGCGCCCGGCCCCGCTCCAGCGCTCCCAATGAGCCCGGTAGCCCGCTGCTGAACAAGTACCTCCGTCGTATGGGCGAGATCCCGCTGCTCTCGCGCGAGGACGAGGTCGAGGTCGCGCGTCTGGTCGCCGAGAACGGCCCGGACTCGGAGCTGGCCCGCCACGCGCTGGTCACGGCGAACCTGCGCCTCGTGGTCAGCATCGCCAAGCAGTACACCTACCGTGGGCTGCCGCTCGCCGACCTGGTGCAGGAGGGCAACCTCGGGCTCATCAAGGCCGTGGAGAAGTTCGACCACACCCGCGGCTTCAAGTTCTCCACCTACGCCTCCTGGTGGATTCGCCAGAGCATCATCCGGGCGATCGAGAGCCAGATCCGCACCATCCGCATCCCGATCTACAAGCTCGAGGTGGTCAACCGTGTCCACCACGTCCAGAAGGCGCTCTTTCAGGATCTCGGCCGCGAGCCGACGCTCTGTGAGGTCGCGGCCCGCCTGGAGATCGACCCCGAGCAGATCGAGGGCCTGCTGCGCCTGACGCGCGAGCCGATGAGCCTGGACGCTCCCGTCTCCGACGACTCCGACAGCACCGTCGCCGACTTCATCGAGAACCCGAAGGGCGAGGACCCCGGCAACCCGATGGACGACGCCATGCTGCGCGACGTCATGGAGGACGCCCTCGCCAGCCTGACCCCC
>CAZKWG010001106.1:0-1889 GCA_964556105.1 uncultured Enterobacterales bacterium
ATCATGGGGTCGTCTCCGTGGTCTCCGCCTTCGCTGCGCCCTCCGGCACGGGCAGCAGGTTCCTCAGCCGCGTGTCTCCAGGGGGCACCTTCGCGCGCAGCCCATGCGTGGTCTCGGTGTTGCCGAGCGTCTTCTCGTCCTGCTCGAGCCCCTCGAGCGCGCAGGGGACCTCGCCCCCCCAGGGCGCGTAGATGTTCACCCGCGCGTCCTCGTAGACGGGCTCGCCGAGCGCCTTCGCGAGGAGCTGCCGCATCCGCCGCAGCCGGGCTCGAATGGCGTTGTCGGCGAGGCCAGGGGAGTTCGGCGGCGGGTTGAAGGCGTCGCGCTGAAGCACGACGTACCGGTAGCCGAGCGCGCCGACCGCGGCCTTGTCCGCCTGGGTGTACTGCTCCATCTCGCTGCCCTCCGAGCGGGCCAGGGTCAGGAGCGAGGAGACGAAGGTGTTGTCCTCGCGCAGCGAGACCGCCTCCTCCGGCGCGAAGAGCTCGTTGTTCTCCAACATCCCGCCGAGGATGGGCCGCTCGTGCACCGTCTGCCAGTACAGGTGCGCCTGCGTCCAGGAGAAGGGGAGCTCGATGACCGCGCCCGGCTCGCCCTCGGCCAGGCACTGGTAGCCCGCGGGCACCGTGGCGTCCCAGCTCGGGAAGGGCGCGAGGTTGCCCAGGTGCAGATGCCAACCCCAGGCCGCCGCGGCCAGCGAGGCGACGACCGCCTGCACGCGCGGCCCGATCTGACCCATCCAGGTGAGCGCTGCCACCACGCACAGCCCATAGATGAGGTTGGTGAACACATACGCCCGCGAAGGCCACCAGAGACGCCGCAAGAAGGAGACGTTCTCCACGAGGAACACATAGGGCGGGTTCGGTAGCCACGCGTCCCCGACGATCACCACGGGCCCCATGGAGATCATCGTGCAGACCGCGAAGATGGCGAAGGCCGGACCACGCGCCAGCCGACCCGGGCGCAGGAGCGCGGCCACGGCCGCCAGCATCGCCACCCAGGAGGTGAACACGCCCTGCTGGAGGTACTGAAGCTCCTCGGGGTCCGTCCCCGCCAGGAAGCCCGACATGCCGCGCAGGGGCTGCCAGAGGAAGAGGCCGATGCCTCCTCCCTCCTGGGTCTGCGGACGGATCGCGCCATCGCCCCACCCGGAGACGTCCAGCAGCCCGGGCACCTCGCGGGACTGGCTCGCCAGGAGCAGGGGCAGCGCGGCCGGCAAGGTCAGGGCGAGGGAGACCGCGGCCATCAGCGCATGGCGGCCGAAGATCGCCCGGCGCTCCCCGCCGCCCTCCGGGGGGAAGGCCGTCCTCCACAGCCCGTGGCCCAGCGCCGCCATGCCTCCAAAGAAGGCATAAAACCAGTACTGGTAGCCCGTCAGCGCGAGGAAGACCCCCGCGAGCAGCGGCGCCCGCAGGCCGGGTCTGCTGCCGCTCCGCAGCAGCTCTCGGAGGAAGAGCGTCGGGAAGAGCAGGATGGCCTGGGTCGGACGCCCCTCGGCGACCTCGGAGAGCACGAAGGGCGAGAGCGTCACCAGGGCGGCGCCGATCAGCGCGGCGTTGCGATCCTCAGTGAGATCGCGCGCCAGCAGGTAGAAGGCCCAGGCGCTGGCCACCAGGCCCACGATCAGGAAGAGGTTGTACCCGAGCACACCTCCGAACACCATGCGGAAGGGCACGGCGAGGATGGCGTCGAGCACGTTGGCGCCCGTGTGCAGGAAGATGTCCTTGCCGTAGGGGAAGAACATCAGATCGGTCTTGCCGAAGCCCTCACCGTTCCGAATCTGGTGCTCGGCGAACCAGTAGAACCACTGGGTGCCGTAGTGGTCCACGTACTCGATGCCCAGGAAGCTCGTGGCCAGCGAGGTCAGGGTGCCCAGGAAGATCGCGGCC